>NZ_PXUD01000010.1:0-127845 GCF_003390965.1 Salinivibrio sp. HTSP | reverse complement strand
AAACGGTGATGCAGCGTTTCTCTGTTGCGCCCATGCTCGATTGGACGGATCGTCACTGCCGTTACTTCCATCGTTTATTGTCTGGGCGCACTTTGCTGTTTACTGAAATGGTCACCACAGGCGCGATCATTCATGGTAAAGCGGATTACCTTGCTTACAACGAGCAGGAGCATCCGGTGGCGTTGCAACTGGGGGGATCGGATCCGGCGGATTTGGCAACATGCGCTAAGCTGGCGGCCGAGCGTGGTTATGATGAAATTAACCTCAACGTAGGTTGCCCATCGGATCGGGTGCAAAACGGGCGATTTGGGGCGTGCTTAATGGCTGAACCTGAGCTGGTGGCGCAGTGCGTGGCCGCGATGCGTGAAGTAACCGATGTGCCTATTACGGTGAAAACTCGCATTGGTATTGATGAACAAGACAGCTATGAATTTTTGACTGACTTTGTGGGTATCGTCAGTGAAAAGAGTGGCTGCGATATGTTTACCGTGCATGCACGTAAGGCGTGGTTGAAAGGTCTGAGCCCTAAAGAAAATCGGGAGATCCCGCCGCTGGATTACCCGCGTGTGTACCAGCTGAAAAAAGATTTTCCGCACCTGACGCTTGCCATCAATGGCGGGGTGAAAAGCCTTGAGGAGGCGGAGCAGCACCTTGCGCATCTTGATGGTGTGATGGTTGGCCGCCAAGCCTATCAGAGCCCGTTTATGTTGGCCGAGGTCGATCAGCGTTTATTTGGTAAGACAACCCCTCGCATTACACGTCGCCAAGCCGTCGAGGCGATGTTCCCATACATCGAGCAGCAGCTTACTCACGGGGCGCAACTCAATCATATCAGCCGCCATATGTTAGGTCTGTTTCAAAATATGCCAGGCGCGCGGCAGTGGCGCCGTTATATCAGCGAGAATGCGCACAAGCCGGGCGCTGGGATTGAGGTACTGACCACTGCAATGGGCCATATCCCTGAACAATGGCTTGACGCCTGATCCGGTGAAAATCACCACTTGTTGGTTTCAATCTAACCGCACCTTCATTTCATCTTGAAGGCATTTCTGTAATCTATTGAATTAATGATCAATTATCGAGTGACAAATTGGCCTAAAACCTGCAAAGTCTGTCTCGCTATCAAGACAAGGAGATCGCAATGATCGAAATACTCTTTCTGATTGGCTTTGCTGTTGTATTGTTCATGACAGGCGTGAGCATCATGGGCATGGTGCTGGCCATGCTGGCAGGCTTTGCTGTGATGATGTTGGCCGGGATGATAGGGACCCTGCTTAAGCTACTACCATGGCTTTTGGTGATCGCTTTGGTCGTTTGGCTGGTTAAACGCCAGCGTCGCGGCCGCAAAGGTGAGCCTGAAGTGATTATCAATGAAAAGCGCTGGGCACGATTCCGTCGCCGCTAAGCGCACAAAATTTGCGCGTTGACACAGCAAACGCATGCTGTTGCGGTTTTTTCTCTTCACCTCGGCACAAAGCTTGCTATTATTCTAAGCAATCGGCGACAAGGCATGGCTTTGCCGCCTCCGCGTGACGACCTTTTTTAATCGACAATGTGGAGAGTTTCATGAAAACCACTTCAATGACGCTTGCCGCCGCAGCGTTTACCGCGCTACTGGCCATGCCGTCTCAAGCAGCCACCCTTGCCGGGGGAAAAGTCGGCGCTGATGCTTGGTTTATGGATGCTGACGTCAATAATGTAGAAGCCGATGATGCGAGCACGGCTGGCTCTTACTATGCGGCAATTGAGCACCCACTTCCGCTGATCCCCAATGCAAAAATCCGTCAAACGTCGGTGAGTGTTGATGGAGCAGATACGGGAAAAGTTGATTTTGACCAAATCGATTTTGTTGCCTACTACGAGTTTCTCGATAACGATCTCGTATCGGTGGATGCGGGCATTAATATGCAGCGTTTCCAATCTGGCAAGTTTCAAGGACAAAGCTTTGACGAGTGGCAACCGAACATTTATGCCGATGCACGTGTAGGTCTAGTCGGCACGCCTTTATTTGTATTTGCCACCGTGAGCAAAGGCGAGTTTGATGGTACCAGCACCTTGGATGCCGAAGCGGGCTTGCAATATCAGTTAGGTTTAGTGGCCGCTGATTTGAACGTACGAGGCGGGTATCGGATGATTGATCACGATTTCGATTATTTTGACAATAACAAAGGTGAGCTTGATCTGACTGGCTTCTTTGTTGGTGCAGAGCTCGACTTTTAATCGGTTGAACGTCAAGGCAACGAGTAAAAACCGCGCATAGGCGCGGTTTTTTTATACCTGAAGATTCCTCCTATTCGCATCTGTCGCCCATGTCTCACTGCGACTTTCGCCTAATACCCAGCGATAAAAAACTCTGCCACGCTTTTTGAGTAATAACGGCAAGGAGAGAGCAGTACGTGCTCCGCCATCAACTCAAACATGGAATAAGGAAAGAGTATGATTTACGCAAAACCAGGAACAGATGGGTCAGTGGTGAGTTTTAAGTCGCGTTATCAAAACTTTATTGGAGGTGATTGGGTGCCGCCGGTGAAAGGCCAGTATTTTGCCAATACGTCACCGTGCACTGGCGAAACCCTTGCTGAAGTGCCGCGCTCAAGTAGCGATGATGTCGATCTGGCACTGGATGCGGCTCATGGCGCCAAAGACGCATGGGGCAAAACCTCTGTCACTGATCGCGCCAATATTCTGTTAAAAATTGCTGATCGGATTGAAGCGAACCTCGAAATGCTCGCGGTGGCGGAAACCTGGGAAAACGGTAAAGCGGTGCGTGAAACTCTGGCGGCCGATATTCCGCTTTGCGCCGACCACTTCCGCTACTTTGCCGGCTGTATTCGTGCTCAAGAGGGCACCGCGGCGGAGTTGGATGCGGGCACAGTGGCGTATCATATTTACGAGCCATTGGGGGTGGTAGGACAAATCATTCCGTGGAATTTCCCCTTGCTGATGGCGTCATGGAAGCTTGCGCCGGCCTTGGCGGCTGGGAACTGCGTGGTGCTAAAGCCGGCGGAGCAAACCCCAACTACCATCTTGCTGCTGATGGAATTGATTGGTGATCTATTGCCAGCGGGTGTGGTTAACGTGGTCAATGGTTATGGCGCCGAAGCCGGACAAGCACTTGCCACATCGCCCCGGATTGCCAAACTGGCGTTCACAGGCTCTACGCCAGTCGGTCATCACATTCTACGTTGCGCGGCGGAAAACCTCATTCCTTCAACCGTGGAGCTGGGTGGAAAATCGCCCAACATCTATTTTGAAGACGTGATGCAGCAAGAAGAAGCCTATATCAATAAAGCGGTAGAAGGCCTGTTGCTTGGCTTTTTCAACCAAGGCGAAGTATGCACCTGTCCGTCGCGCGCGCTGATCCAGGAAAGCATCTACGACGACTTTATCGCACGCGTGATAGAGCGTGCAGGGACGATAAAACAAGGTAACCCGCTCGATACCGAGACCCAAGTGGGCGCGCAAGCGTCCGATGAGCAGTTCGATAAGATCATGAGCTATTTGAAGGTCGGTCAAGAAGAAGGCGCGAAGGTCTTAATTGGCGGTAGCCATCAGGATTTGGGCGGCGGCTATTACGTGCAGCCGACCTTACTGCAAGGGCACAATGACATGCGTGTGTTCCAAGAAGAGATTTTTGGGCCGGTGATTGGAGTGACCACCTTTAAAGACGAGGCGGAAGCGTTAGCGATTGCCAACCACACCGAGTACGGGTTGGGCGCAGGGCTTTGGACACGTGATATGAACCGCGCTTATCGTGTAGGACGTGCGATTGAAGCAGGGCGGGTCTGGACCAACTGCTATCACCTTTATCCGGCCCATGCCGCCTTTGGTGGCTACAAAAAATCCGGTATTGGACGAGAGACACACAAAATGATGCTGGGTCACTATCAACAAACGAAGAACTTACTCGTTAGCTACGACATTGATCCATTGGGCTTCTTTTAATAGAGAACCCCTCAAAGCAGAGGCGGTGATAACATCGCCTCTGCGCATCAAGCTTCCCGCATGGCAGCTTTGCTTATCTGAGACTAAACTCAATAGGTGATCCAATTGAGTGGGCAAAGCATCATGACAGCCGAACAGCTCCGTGCTTTATACCGTCAACAGCTTTTGATTGAAGCGGTCGTTGAGCCTTCGTTAGATAGCGAAGGGTGGGTGGTTGAGTGTCGACACACCAGTGGCGGTTTAATGGCGCTTACCAATGCTGAAGGGATTGAACAATGCTTTACCGATATTGACCAAGCGACCTTGAACGCGCTTGAGATTGGTTTTCAGCAAGTACGTATTGCTGACTAACATTATTTTCCCGCTCAATGACACGCGATTACGTACCTACCTTACAAAACGTTATAAAACATTCGTATCTATTCTTTATTGTTATTAATTGGTGAGGGTACGCTAGCATTCACGCAATGTTAGCAAGGAATGTCGTCACCATGTTACTCAAGGATCTCTCCGGGTTAACCAGCCCGCTTAATGATCAGCAAATAGGCCAGTTGCAACAAGCCGTGGCGGAGTTGTCACCGCAGCAACTGGCCTGGATTAGTGGTTATTTTTGGGGGTTAAGCCAAACACCTGCTGGTGAAGCGGCGGCACCCAATGCTATGCCACAAGCCAGTTCTGCCCCTAACCAGACTCTGACCATTTTGTATGCGTCACAAACCGGCAACGCTAAAGGCGTAGCGGAGGCGCTGCATCAGGAAGCGGAAGCGGCTGGGATCCCAGCCAAATTGGTGGCGGCAGATAACTACAAAGGTAAGCAACTGGGCAAAGAAACCCATGTTGTGATCGTCGCCTCTACCAATGGAGAAGGCGAGCCGCCGGATAACGCCATTGAGCTGCATGAATTTTTGCAATCCAAGAAAGCGCCCAAACTTGATCACCTGCATTATGCGGTGTTGAGCTTGGGGGATTCGAGCTATGAGTACTTCTGCCAGACGGGGAAAGACTTTGATGCCTTCTTGCAAAAGCTTGGCGCCAAGCCGATGGTCGCGCGTCTTGATTGCGATGTGGATTATGAAGCCACTGCCAGTGCTTGGCGAGAGCAAACCTTAGCCGAGGTGAAGCAGCAGTTTCAGGCCAGTGGCGATGCGCAGGTGGTGCCTCTCCATCAAGCTACCGCGCAGGCAAAATACACCAAACAATCCCCATACACGGCCGAGCTACTCACCTGCCAGCGCATTACCGGACGAGGCTCAGATAAAGCGGTTTACCATATTGAACTCGATCTCGATGAATCCGGCATTGAATATCAACCGGGTGATGCGTTGGGCGTATGGTATCAAAATGATCCCGAACTGGTGGACAGCATCGTCGCCAAGGTGGGCCTGCGTGGCGATGAAACCGTCGATATCGGTGGTGACAGCCTCTCGTTGCGAGACGCGTTAATTGCCCACTATGAGATCACCGCTTCTAACCCGCAGCAGATCACAGCGTTGGCGGCGTTATCGGAAAGCGACACACTCACCGCATTGACCGAAGACAAAGCCGCCTTGCGCGAGTTCGCGAATCGCACTCAGCTGATTGATGTGCTGGCACTGGCGGACGTCAACCTGAATGTCGAGCAGTTTCAATCGATATTGCGCCGACTGACTCCGCGTTTGTACTCAATCGCCTCTAGCCAAGCGGAAGTGGAGGACGAAGTGCACCTTACCGTCGGGCTGGTGGATTATCAGCATGAGAGCGGAGAATCACGCCAAGGCGGCGCCTCGAGCTTTCTTGCCCACCGCGCTGAAGCGGCCGAGACGGTTAAGGTGTTTGTTGAGCACAACGATAACTTCAAACTGCCAACCAGTGATGACACCCCCATCATTATGATTGGTCCAGGTACCGGTATCGCGCCGTTCCGCGCCTTCTTGCAAGAGCGAGAGCAACGCGAGGCGAAAGGCGATAACTGGTTGTTCTTTGGCGATCGCACCTTTACTGACGATTTCCTCTATCAGGTTGAATGGCAGCAATACCTTAAATCTGGCCTACTCACGCGGATGGATGTGGCCTTTAGCCGCGATCAGGCTGAGAAAGTGTATGTCCAGCAGCGATTGCTTGCGCGTGCTGAGGCGGTATGGCAATGGCTATCAAATGGCGCTTACATCTATGTGTGTGGTGATGCCAACCAAATGGCGAAAGATGTCCATGAAGCCTTAATTGAGATTGCCCAGACACAGGGTCAACAAAGCCGTGAGCAAGCGGAAACCTTTATTAATGAATTGCGCAAAGATAAGCGCTATCAAAGGGATGTGTACTAATGAGTGAACAGAAATTTGCGGGCGATACACTGGGCCCACTGGCCGATAATGAGCGTTTGAAAGAGCAAAGTGATTACTTGCGTGGCACCATTGATCAAGACTTACAGGATCCGATCACGGGGGGGTTTACCGATGATAACTTCCAGCTGATCCGTTTTCACGGCATGTATCAGCAAGACGATCGCGATATTCGCGCTGAGCGGCAAAAGCAAAAACTGGAGCCGCTGCATAATGTGATGTTGCGAGCGCGGATGCCGGGCGGGATTATTACGCCCCAGCAATGGCTAGCGATTGACAAGTTTGCCCGTGAAAGCTCGCTCTATGGCAGTATTCGCCTGACTACCCGACAAACCTTTCAGTTTCATGGTGTCCTTAAGCCGAACATCAAGCTTATGCACCAGACCTTGAATGAATATGGCATTGACTCGATTGCCACCGCCGGCGATGTGAACCGCAACGTGTTGTGCACCTCTAACCCGGTGGAGTCAGAGCTTCATCAGCAAGCCTATGATTGGGCAAAGCGCATCAGCGAGCACTTGCTGCCTAAAACCCGCGCTTACGCAGAGATTTGGCTTGATGGTGAAAAAGTCGAAGGTAGCCAAGACAAAGAGCCGATTTTGGGTGAGCGCTATCTGCCACGTAAGTTCAAAACCACGGTGGTGATCCCGCCACAAAACGATGTGGATGTGCACGCCAACGATCTTAACTTTGTCGCGATTGCGGAAAACGGACAACTGATTGGCTTTAACGTCCTCGTTGGTGGCGGGCTGGCGATGACCCATGGTGACACCAACACCTACCCGCGTCGTGCCGATGACTTTGGCTTTATTCCGCTAGAGCATACGTTGCAGATTGCTGAGGCCGTGGTCACCACCCAGCGTGATTGGGGGAACCGTTCGAACCGCAAGAATGCGAAAACCAAGTACACCCTTGATCGCGTGGGCGCGGATGTGTTCAAAGCGGAAGTGGAAAAGCGTGCAGGGGTGAGCTTTGCACCAAGCCGGCCTTATACCTTTACCGGACGCGGCGATCGCTTAGGCTGGACCAAAGGCATTGACGGCAAATACCACCTTGCCCTGTTTATCGAAAATGGCCGTTTGCGTGATACGCCAGAAAAACCTCTCAAAACCGGCATGGCAGAGATCGCTAAGATCCACCAAGGCGATTTTCGTATGACCGCCAACCAGAATTTGATTATTGCTGGGATCCCGGAAGCGCAAAAAGACGAGATTGAAGCGTTAGCGCGTCGCTATCGGTTGATTGATGACGAACACAGTGTTCAGCGTACTAACTCGATGGCGTGTGTGTCCTTCCCAACCTGTCCACTGGCGATGGCTGAAGCCGAACGCTTCTTGCCCGACTTTGTCACGGAAGTGGAGAAAATTCAGCAAAAACATCAAGTACAAGATGATCCGATTGTACTGCGTGTAACCGGTTGCCCGAACGGCTGTGGCCGCGCGATGCTGGCTGAGGTCGGCTTGGTAGGTAAAGCGCCTGGGCGTTACAACCTGCACTTAGGCGGAAACTGGGAAGGCACCCGGATACCGAAAATGTATAAAGAGAATATCACCGATCGCCAAATCCTCGAGGAGTTGGATCAGCTGATTGGTCGCTGGGCGACAGAACGCGAGCCGGGCGAGCACTTTGGTGATTTCTTGATCCGTGGCGAGGTGATTGCCCCCGTGCATGTCTCTAAGAGGGATTTTTATGCCTGAAACCATTCAACCCAACGCGACGTTAGCCTTAGCTGACATTGCCGCGATGAATAAAAGCCAGCAAGCCTTGGCATTGGCGGAGGTCAATGCCAGCTTGGAAACACTCTCGGCACCTGAGCGTATCGCCTGGGCGTTAGAGCACCTTGAGGGGCAATTTGTCCTGTCGTCGAGCTTTGGGGTGCAAGCCGCGCTGATGCTGCATTTGGTCAGCCAAGTGAAATCGGACATTCCGGTGATTTTAACCGACACCGGCTATTTGTTTGCGGAAACCTATCGGTTTATCGATACCCTCACCACACGGTTGGATTTAGACTTACGGGTATATCGCGCCGCACTCAGCCCTGCTTGGCAAGAAGCGCGTTATGGCCAGCTGTGGGAGCAAGGCGTGGAGGGGATCACCCAATACAATCAAATCAACAAAGTTGAGCCAATGAAGCGTGCGCTGCGAGAGCTAAACGCCGGCACCTGGTTGTCGGGATTGCGCCGGGGTCAATCAGACTCTCGCGCCAATTTGCCGATACTCAGTGTTCAGCATGGGGTGTTTAAGTTTTTGCCCGTGATTGATTGGTCGAACCAAGCGGTGGATGACTATCTGCGCGAGCACGACTTGCCTTATCACCCCTTGCGTGATCAAGGCTATGTATCAGTGGGCGATGTGCATACTACCCAGCGCTTGGAGCCAGGAATGCGTGATGAACAAACGCGCTTTTTTGGCTTAAAACGCGAATGTGGATTGCACGAAGACGACTTGAATGATGGCGCTGGCATCTAGCGTGTTGAGTCTTGTCGGCGACAACGCTTCTCTCAAACGTCACCCTAGGGTGGCGTTTTTTTGTTCAAATACGCGGAACTTGTCTATCTTTTTTATTGAGTGATTCGTCAGCCGTGCTGTGTTTTGTGCTATATATAGCGGGTAAAGCTAGGAGGCATAAATATAAGCGCCGAGCTTTTATTCAACACGTCACGGATGCTCCATTTATGTGACCAACAGTGAAGCTTATGAACAAAAAATTCTCTTTAGTGGCGCTTGCCGTCGCCGGTGTCGTTGCCCTTGGGGCGCCCGCCGTCATCGACTATTCCTCGCCTACGCCGTCAACGCCGGATACCGGCAACCGTTACATGGGGCATGGCAACGGCTGGCTAGAAGTGAGCACCTCCACCTTTGGCGACAATATTCAGCGTGTTCAGCAGAAAGTCAGCGAAGGCACCAAGATTTGTGTGGTGATGAAAGCCGATGCCTATGGCAATGGGATTGCTGGTCTTTTACCCACTGTGATTGCCAGTGGCATTGACTGTGTTGGCATTGCCAGCAATGAAGAAGCACGGACCTTGCGTGAAGGTGGCTTTACCGGCGAGATCATGCGTGTGCGCACCGCGACCTTACAGGAAATGGAGAGTGCATTAGCATTGAATATGCAAGAGCTGATTGGCTCAGCAGAGCAAGCCGAGCAAATGCGGCAACTTGCCGACAAACATGATGTGACCATTCCGGTTCACATGGCGTTTAATGCTGGTGGAATGGGTCGTAATGGCATCGAGATGAACGAGGAAGCGGGTAAGCAAGTCGCGTTGGATATTGCCACTGACCCGCGCTTTGACGTGGTGGGAATCATGACGCATTTTCCTAACTACGAAGCGGATTATGTTCGCAGCAAATTGGGACAATTTAAAACCAACAGCGAATGGTTGATTGAACAGGCAGACTTGAAACGTGAAGATGTCTTGCTGCATGCCGCGAACTCGTTTGTCACCTTAAACGTGCCAGAGGGGCATTTTGATATGGTTCGCCCTGGCGGTGCGCTATACGGCGATCAGCCTACCAACCGAGAGTTTCCGCCCATCATGAGCTTTAAGACCAAGGTGGCCTCTGTTCATCATTTGCCTGCTGGTAGCACGGTCGGTTATGACAGCACTTATACCTTGGAGCGCGATTCTATTCTGGCTAATTTACCGGTCGGCTATTCGGATGGTTTCCCACGTAAAATGGGTAATGATGCCGATGTGCTCATTCAGGGCCACCGAGTGCCTGTTGTTGGCGTTGCATCAATGAACACTATTATGGTTGATATTACGGATATTGCTGATCAGGTGGCCCCTAATGACGAAGTGGTGCTATTCGGTCAGCAAGGGGAGCAAACCATTGGGGCAGTGGAGTATGAGACCAAGGCGGATGTGATTTTTCCAGAAATCTATAGCTGGTGGGGCGCGGTGAACCCACGTGAGTACGTGCAATAACGCTAGATGAAAAGACAAAAAGCGATGCCGAGGCATCGCTTTTCTCATTCCTGATTGGGCGCTTGTATTCAGTCAGCGATTACAGGATGTCGAGTAGCTCAACTTCAAACACAAGAGCGGCAAACGGAGGAATGGCTGCGCCAGCGCCACGCTCGCCGTAGGCCAGATCTTGTGGTACATACAGCTTCCACTTAGAGCCAACCGGCATCATTTGCAGGGCTTCAACCCAACCTTTAATCACACCTGTTACAGGGAACTCAACCGGCTCGCCACGCGTGACTGAGCTATCAAATACGCTGCCATCAACCAATTGACCGTGATAGTGAACACGCACCTGCTTATCGCTGGTTGGGATCTCGCCGTCACCTTGTACCAGCACCTCGTACTGCAAACCTGACTCTGTCACAGTCACTTCTTCACGCTTGGCATTATCTGCCAAGAAGGCATCGCCTTCTGCCGCTTGTGCTTTTGCAGCCTCTTGACGAACTTCTTCCGCTTTTGTGTGAAGCTCACGCAATGCGTTATTGATGTCGTCAATTTCAATCTCTGGCATTTGGCCAGCTAGCGCGGTGCTGATGCCTTTTGCAATCGCATCAACGTGCAAGCCTTCTAGGCCGCTACCGGCAAGCTGTTGACCCATTTGTAGGCCGATGCCATAGCTCGCCTTCTGCTCGACAGTTTCCAGTTGTACGTCAGACATAACGTCTCTCTTTTTTGCGTCAATAAAGTGTGAAAGGATAACAGGTGATGGTTTCGTGGGTAAACTTTTGTGCCAATAAGGCGTCCAAGATGAGGACAAAACAACAAAACATGCGCGGAGTGGCAATGAAGTTAACAGCAATGCGTTCACACTGGAACAAACTGCGTGCTGGATGGCGAGAGAAACTTAACGCGAAGTGGACAAACCGGCCCCACTTGAACCATGGTCTACCTGGTTTGGAGCCGTTAAAACAGCTTTGGCGACGTCTTCCTGTGTTACATCGACGCCTATTGATAGTGCTGATCCCGATTGTATTGGTGTTGGCTATGCTTCCCAGCCCCTCGCCCAAAGCCCCCTCGCCGCAAACTCGTCAACCCGTCGCCCTGAATACGGGGACGAATGCGTCGTCTGCGTCGCAAGATGATTCGTCCGTCGCGGCGTCAACCGCTGAACCTGCGACTCAACAAGCTGAAAAAACAGAAAATAGCCCTTGGGTGAGCCATCAAATTGAGCCCGGTGACACGCTGGCCAAAGTCTTTCGTCGCTACGATTTAGCGTTAACCGATCTGTATGCGATTGCTAATATTGAAGGTGAGGGAAAGCCGATTAGTCGCATCCAGCCAGGGCAGTGGATCCGCTTTAAACGTACACAGAGTGGTGCGTTAGATATTCTGCAAATCGAAACCGAGAAAGGGCAATCGGTACTCTATTTCCGTTTGTCTGATGGCGGGTTTGCTCGCCAGCGTTAGTCTTTTGATGTCAAGAATCCAACCGAAAGCACAGTAACAGGGTGCTTTCGGTACTCAGCCTCGCTTTATCTAAGTCGTGTTCTATCTTTTTTCTACTCGGTGTGTGATTAAAGTCGCTGCCGGACGATTTTTGATCTACTTTTTATAAATCGGTCAATAGGGCCGAATACGCTACACCATTGGGGCGGAAAAGGGATAAGTTGCTGTTCAGGGCAAGAATGTCTACTCAATCAGCCATCATTGTATGACAGACTTTTTGCAAAAATAATGAGTCTCTCATCACACTTTGGTTATTTTTTGTGCTAGCATTCGTGCCGCTGTGTAGGACAGACACGCAAGCCCGCCTCAACATGGATGTCTAGGCATTAACACGCTAATCACTATTTTGTTGAGGACTCGCTTTTCCATGTTGAAAAATCTATCTATTGGTAAAAAGTTTACGGCGGCTTTTTCCCTAATTGGTATCGCTGTGGTGATCTTTGGGTTTTACATTTTTACCCAAGTCAGCGGCATGCGCGATAATATGCTGAACTTTACTGACGATACCCTCCCTGCAGTGCTTGAGATCGAGCGACTCAATGAAGAGATAATACGTATTCGTCAAGATCAGTATGCGGTGCTCACCTTTGACGATCCAGCAACACGGCGTGAAATCTTGGGCGAAATCGATGTCATGAAGCGCGATTACAGCCGCGCGCTTGATGCGTATGAAGAAAGCCTTTGGTATGACAACGAGCGTGCTATTTTTACTCGTATTCAAAATCACTGGGACCAATACAATCAAGAGCTCAGTGCTTTTCCTGACAGAGTCGAAGCAGGACAACTGACCGCGGCGCAAAAAATCCTATCTAACTCGTTTGGCACCTTTGGCCAGTTGGATAAATCGCTTAAAGAAATGTCTGAGCTGACCCAAGGTTTTATTACCTCAAACCGCACCTCCATGCTGAATCAAGTGTCGACAGTGAGCATGACCATTATCGGGGTACTGCTTGCGGTGATCGCCTTTATGATTGTGGTAGCGGTGGTCTTCACCCGCGCGATCATTAATCCGCTACGTATGGTGATGGAGCAATCGTCTGCGATTGCCAAGGGCGACCTGACTTACCAGTTAGATCGTAGCCAGATTGGCAATGATGAAATGGGTAAATTGGCCGATTCCAGTATCGCTATGCAAGACAGCCTGCGCAGCTTAATCGAAGAAGTAATTGCCGCGGTAACCCAGCTAAGCAGTGCGGTCGAAGAAGTGAGTGCGGTATCGAGCCAAACCTCGACGGGGATGCAAAATCAGCAACATGAAGTGTCGCAAGTGGCGACCGCGATGGCGCAAATGAAAGCCACCGTGGCGGATGTGGCGCAGAACACCGAGAGCTCATCCACCGCGGCCAATGAAGCGAGTGAGCAGTCTCGCATGGGCGCACAAGACATTGACGGTATGGTAGCTTCGATTCGTAAAGTTGCCGAGGATATGCGTCAAACCGGCGATACCGTGAGTGAGCTCGATCAGCAGTCGAAACAAATCAACATGGTGGTGGATGTGATTCGTGATATCGCAGAGCAAACCAACTTGTTGGCCTTGAACGCGGCAATTGAGGCGGCGCGTGCGGGTGAGTCTGGTCGTGGCTTTGCGGTGGTCGCGGATGAAGTGCGCACCCTGGCGGGCCGGACGCAAGACTCGACCGGTGAAATCACCACCATCATTGAGAAACTGCAGCAGTTTGCAACTCAGGCTAGCAATGCTACCACCCAAAGTTGTGAGAGCATCGAGCAATGTGTGGAGCAGGGCGATCAGGCGCAGCAATTGGTGCGTGGGATTGAAACCTCAGTGGAAAATATTGCTGATATGGGCATGCAGATCGCCAGTGCTTGTGGTGAGCAAGACTCGGTAGCGGATGAGCTAAGCCGCAATATCGAGCGCATCAATGACTCAGCCCAAGAAGTGGCGGGTGGCGCCGATCAAACCGCGCAAGCCTGTAGCGAACTGAGCCAATTGGCGCAATCACTGCAAAGCACTATGCAGCGTTTCCGTCTAACTAAATAGGTCGAACCGCCAATAGATGAAAAAATCCCGCTGATTCAGCGGGATTTTTTGCTTAAACGGCAGACGTCTCACTGACCGCTAAACGCATATCGATATGGGGGATACCATCTTCTAAGTAAACGTCGGAAAACGCGACAAAACCGTGTTTTTGGTAAAAGCGTTGTAAGTGTGCTTGAGCGCCTATTTCGATATTCTGCTCGGGCCATTGTTGTTGGCATACTTGAATGGCTTGGCGGACCAGCTGATGACCCCATTGCCCGTTGCGATGAGTGGGCGCAATAATCACGCGACCAATACTGCTCCCTAAGTAACTTACCCCAGGGGCGAGAATGCGGGCATAGGCGGCAAGCTCGCCGTTTAGCCAGCCCATTAAATGCACAGTATCTGACGCGGTATCGTGCGTGTCCAGCTCTGGATAGGCGCAGGCTTGCTCGACCACAAACACATCGACACGCAATTTCATCAGTGTGAATAAGGTGCGGGTATCCAGCGCATCAAAGGTTGCCTGTTGCCATTCCATGTCATTTCCTCTTGATTGAACATAAAAAATACCGCAGACAGGCTGCGGTATTCAAAGGCTATTTATCTTTCTGTGTTAATTACTGGCGAGGTTGGCCTAAATCAACATGATAAACGGCAAATCCGACCGCATCTTTCCCTTCTCGCGTCATCGACCAGTGGCCTTTTTGCTCGATAAACTGCGCCGCTTGCGCACTCGGGGAGGTTTCAAAGCGCACCACGGCCTCTCCCTTAATCGGGGCAATCGACCAGTTATTGTCAGCGCTAACGGTCACCTCACCTTCCTCTTCACTCACGCGACTGATGTAGTTAGCGACCACGGTACGGTTTTCATCCGGCGCGGCAAAGGCAATATGATCGCTGCCGGTGCCAGGGAACTTACCACTGTAGGCACGGTAGTTATTTGTCGCCACCAAGAAGGTTTGCTCGGGGTCAACCGGCTCGCCTTGATAGGTGAGGTTGACGATCCGTGATGCGTCTGGGTTCACTTCATTACAATCGCCGTCGTAACGCGCGGGCTGGGTGATATCAATTTGGTATTCCACCCCATCAATCACATCAAAGTTATAGGTGCGGAAACCGTCCCAGTTGATCAGCGATTGCGGCTGCGCTGCGTTTGGTTCGATTTGATTAAACTGGCCGGCGCTACACTCCAGCCATTGGGTGAGTTCGGCGCCAGAGACTTTCAGCGCCACCAAGGTATTGGGGTACAAATACAAGTCGGCGGCGTTGCGGAAGGTGAGCTGACCGGCTTCTACTTCGGTAAAGTTGGTCGGATCGTTCTTGCGTCCACCGGCCTTAAAGGGCGCAGCGGCAGAGACAACCGGAAGATCAGCCAAATCCGGATCGCCTTGGATCATGCGCTCGACATAGTCTTGCTGAGCAAGGTTAACAATCTGCACGGTCGGATCATCTTGGAGCAATGCTAAGTAGGAGTACATCACATCATTGGCTTTGCCGATCGGTTGATTCACAAAATCTTGTGTCGCTTTATGATCGGCCTCTACCGCGTCAAGCATCGCCTCATCGGCTTCAATCAATGCTTTATTGTTGGCGCGGTCAAAAATCGGCCGCGCATGTGCGTTGCTATCAGTGACTTGCCATTGGCCGTCCACTTGCTCGAGGGCGAGATCAATCACCCCCACGTGGCTCCCCCAGCGGCCGGCCATTACACTGGCCACACCGTTGATGGTGCCTTTTTCAATATCGGCACCAGGAATATTGGCAAAGTCGTCACTTGGGAATACGGCGTGTGAGTGACCAAAGGCAATGGCATCAATGCCATCGACATCGGTGAGGTAATACACGGAATCTTCGGCCATTGCTTTATACGGCGCTTGGGAGATACCAGAGTGTGGGATAGCCACCACCACGTCTGCCCCCTTAGCTTTCATCTCTGGGACGAGTTTTTCAGCAGTTTGTTTAATGTCTTTGGCGATGACCTTACCTTCAAGGTTGGCTTTATCCCAAGTCATGATCTGTGGCGGGACAAAGCCAATGTAACCGACTTTGATGGTGTGGGCATCACCGTCTTCGTCTTTGAGTTGGTATTCTTTAATTAAATACGGGTCAAAGTAGTGTGCGCCAGTTTCCGCATCAAATACGTTGGCGTTGATATACGGGAAGTTGGCGTCGTTAATCGACTCTTTTAAGAACGCTAAGCCGTAGTTGAACTCATGGTTACCGATGTTACCTACTTCATAATTGAGCAAGTTCATCGCTTTGTACACTGGGTGTACTTCGCCAGGCTTGATGCCTTTGCTGGCCATATAATCGCCCATTGGGCTGCCTTGAATAAGGTCACCGTTATCCACCAATAGCGCGTTTTGTGCTTCATCGCGGGCTTGTTTGACCACGGTGGCGGCGCGAACCAAGCCGATTTTTTGTGACGGTTTGTTTTTGTAGTAGTCGTAATCCATCACATTAGTGTGAATGTCGGTAGTTTCAATCACACGCAGGTTAATGGTGTCGGCAAACGCCGTACCAGAGGCGGCAAACAGGCCGGCAACCACCGCGGTGGCAACAGCAGAAGGCAGTAAACGCATAACAGAGTCTCCAGTGAAAAGTGTGCGTTAGTTATCAGGCAGATGAATTATGCCGTTTCTCATACCTGAAAAGCTGTGCGATTGATCGGCTTATCAGTCTTGATTGCTGCCTAACATAAGGATCTTGCACGCTTTGCGATCTCAGTCATCGTTAATCCTTTCCGTTATCGTGGCGCTCACTCTATTAAGCACAAAAAAGAATAAAAAATGAATTTATAGAATTTCAAGTAATAG
Organism: Salinivibrio sp. HTSP; assembly: GCF_003390965.1. Lineage (NCBI taxonomy): Bacteria > Pseudomonadati > Pseudomonadota > Gammaproteobacteria > Vibrionales > Vibrionaceae > Salinivibrio > Salinivibrio sp. HTSP. The sequence continues at coordinate 111,365 of NZ_PXUD01000010.1, read as the reverse complement.
ATATGGGGCGATATAGTGGCTGCATTGTCATCAAGGGAATGCGCGATCATGGATTATCTTCCCCTCTTTGCTCAGCTTAAACATCGTCCTTGCCTCGTCGTTGGCGGCGGCGAAGTGGCATGGCGCAAAACGCGCATGTTGCTCAAGGTAGGCGCAGCGGTCACTGTGGTTGCCCCTGACGTCGACCATGAACTTGCGGAGGCACACGCGCAAGGAAAGCTGACGGTGTTGCGCGAGGCGTTTCGTCCCGATCATCTGGACGGAAACATGTTGGCGATTGCGGCGACCGATAATGCTTTAGTCAACGAGCTGGTCTCCACTGCCGCTGATAGCCGCAATATCTTGGTCAATGTCGTCGATGACACCCCCAAATGCAGCTTTATTGTCCCCTCATTAGTGGATCGCTCTCCCATTATTATTGCCATCTCATCGGGCGGCAAAGCGCCGGTATTGGCGCGGATGCTCCGTGAGAAGATTGAAACCCTAGTGCCCCAGCATATCGGCAAGATGGCAGCGATGGCGGGTGCGTTTCGCGACAAACTGAAAGCGCGCATTCCGACTTTGACCGGCCGGCGCAAATTCTGGGAGGCCGCCTTTAGTGGTCGGTTTGCCGATTTAGTCGCGGCAGGCAAACACCAGCAAGCCGAGCAGGCGCTGGAGCAGCTGAGTGGACAAATCACCACCCAAGGCGAAGTGGCCTTGATTGGCGCCGGTCCGGGAGATCCTGGGCTATTGACCTTGCGCGCGTTGCAATTGATGCAGCAAGCCGATGTGGTGCTTTATGACTACCTAGTGGCTGAGCCGATTATGGAGCTGTGCCGCCGAGACGCAGAGCTGATTTGTGTGGGTAAACGGGCGAGCTACCACAGTGTGAGCCAAGACGACATCAATCGCCTGTTGGTCGAGCATGCTCAAGCCGGAAAACGGGTGGTGCGCTTAAAAGGGGGCGATCCTTTCATGTTTGGCCGCGGTGGTGAGGAATTACAAACGCTTGCCAACGCTGGTGTTTCTTTTCAAGTGGTACCCGGGATCACCGCTGCTGCTGGGGCGACGGCCTATGCCGGTATTCCGCTCACCCATCGCGATCACGCCCAGACCGCGCTGTTTATTACCGGTCATTTGAAAAAAGAACAAGACACCTTGGAGTGGGCGACGTTAGCGCGCCCACGTCAGACCTTGGTGATTTATATGGGATTGATGAAATCGGCCCATATTCAAAGCCAACTGATGGCTCACGGTCGATCGCCGGATACGCCTGTGGCGGTGATTGAAAACGGCACGCGTCCGGAGCAGAAAGTGTTTACCGGTCAACTCAATAACTTACCGTCGCTGGCGGAGCAAGCTGCGTCGCCCGCGCTTATCGTGGTGGGTGAAGTGGCGGCACTCGCCGGTCAGCTGACATGGTTTGGCGAGGGGCGCGCGGTAAGCGATGCCGACCCCACGCAAGCCCCCACCGCTGTGGTTAACTTCGCTTAAAGGATAGTTAGGATGGATGCAAAAACACTCACACACCTCCAGCAGTTAGAAGCCGAGAGCATTCATATACTGCGGGAAGTCGCGGCGGAGTTTGATAACCCCGTGATGCTGTATTCGATTGGCAAAGACTCGTCAGTGATGCTGCATTTGGCGCGCAAAGCTTTTTACCCCGGAAAGATCCCGTTTCCGCTGCTGCATGTCGATACCGACTGGAAGTTTCGCGACATGATTGCCTTTCGCGATCGTACTGCCAAGGAGCTCGGGCTGGATCTGATCGTGCACAAAAACCCAGAAGGGATGGCTCAGGGGATCAATCCTTTTGATCACGGCTCCGACAAGCACACCGATATCATGAAAACCCAAGCGCTGAAGCAGGCGCTGGATCAGCATAAGTTTGATGCGGCGTTTGGCGGCGCGCGTCGGGACGAAGAAAAATCCCGCGCCAAAGAGCGTGTCTATTCGTTCCGCGATAAGAACCATCGCTGGGATCCGAAAAACCAACGGCCAGAGCTGTGGCGCAACTATAACGGGCAAGTGAACCCAGGCGAGAGTATTCGCGTGTTTCCGCTCTCTAACTGGACTGAGCTCGATATTTGGCAATATATCTATCTGGAAAACATCGACATTGTTCCGCTTTATTTAGCGGCCGAGCGCCCAGTGGTAGAGCGCGATGGCACCTTGTACATGGTGGATGATGCGCGGATGCCGATTGGGCCCGACGAAACCGTGACCCATAAATCGGTGCGTTTTCGCACCCTGGGCTGCTACCCATTGACCGGGGCAGTCGAGTCACACGCCAATACCTTGCCAGAGATCATCGAAGAGATGTTGGTCGCCACCTCGAGTGAGCGTCAAGGGCGGGCGATCGACCACGATCAGTCCGGATCCATGGAGCGCAAGAAGCGTCAGGGTTATTTCTAAGGAGCAGTCATGAATCCAGCAATTCAACAACAGGTAGCCGATCTGGGTATTGAGGGTTATCTGCAACAGCACCAACACAAAAGTTTATTGCGCTTTTTGACCTGTGGCTCGGTCGATGACGGTAAATCGACCTTGATAGGCCGTTTGCTGCATGACTCGCAGCAGATTTATGAAGATCAGCTTGCGGCCGTCCATGCCGATAGCCAGCGTGTTGGCACCACGGGCGAGAAACCGGATCTGGCGCTACTGGTAGACGGCCTGCAAGCCGAGCGCGAGCAGGGGATCACCATTGATGTGGCGTACCGGTATTTCTCCACCTCTAAACGCAAGTTTATCATTGCCGATACCCCCGGCCATGAGCAGTACACCCGTAATATGGCCACCGGTGCGTCGACCTGTGATGTGGCGGTGATCTTAATCGACGCGCGTCACGGCATCTTGGATCAGACCCGTCGTCATTCATACATCGCTAACTTGCTGGGTATTCAGCATTTTGTGGTAGCGGTGAACAAGATGGATTTGGTGGAATATAGCCAAGCTCGGTTTGATGAAATCCAAGAACAATATTTGGCGTTTGCCGATCAGCTCAACCCCGGCTTGTCAGTGTCTATGGTGCCTTTGTCGGCACTGGAAGGCGACAATGTGGTCAATGCCAGTGACGCGATGGCGTGGTATCAAGGCGAGCCGCTGCTCAGCCAGCTAGAAGCCATCGACATTGAAAAATCGCGCGGAACGGGTGCGTTCCGTTTTCCGGTGCAGTATGTCAATCGACCGGATCTGAACTTTCGCGGCTACGCGGGCACCCTTGCCAGTGGCGAGTTGCATGTGGGTGATGAGGTTAAGGTACTCCCCTCTGGGCTTACCGCGAAGGTCGCGCGCATCGTCACCTTTGACGGCGACCGAGAATTTGCCTTTAGTGGTCAAGCGGTTACCCTCACTCTGGATAAAGAAATTGATATTTCGCGTGGCGATCTCTTGGTGCGAGCGGATGATGACGTCGCGGTGGGTCAACGGTTTGACGCCGACGTGGTGTGGATGACACAAACCCCACTGGCACCGGGGCGCGAATACGAGATTAAGTTGGCCAGCAAGAAAACCTCGGCACAGGTTGAGGCGCTGTCCTATGGGGTGGATGTGAATACGCTTAACACCCATGACGCAGACACCTTGCCGCTCAATGGCATTGGTCGTTGCACCTTGACCCTGAGCGAAGCGGTGCCGCTGGATACCTATCACGATAGCCCGAATACCGGTGGCTTTATCCTGATTGATCGCCTCACCAATGTGACGGTCGGCGCGGGGATGATCCGTCATGTGGCTGAGACGCAGCCGCAAACTACCTCGTCGTTCTCAGCGTTTGAGCTTGAGTTAAACCAGCTGATCCGCAAGCACTTTCCGCATTGGCAAGCGCGGGATCTGCGTCAACTGGGATAGACCATGAGTTGGCAGGAAACCACGGTACTCACCTTGCTGGTGGCGATTGTCGCCGGCTTGGTGCTCACTCGATTAAAGCCTGCGCTCTTGTTTGCGGGGGCCGCGTTTGTGGCGTTCCAAACTGGGCTGACCTCGGTTGAAGCGCTGACGGCGAACTTTACCGCGCCATCACTGCTGACCTTGGTATTGCTGATTTTGGTTTCTTGTGCGCTAGAGAAAACCCATCTGACCAGCTGGGTCGCGCGACAGGCGTCGCACGGCGCACTCCCCACTGTGATTGCTAAATTAGGCATCTCAAGTGCGCTGCTGTCGGCGCTGGTCAATAACACTGCGGTGGTGGTGTCCATGATTGGCGCGATCAAGCGCAACCGACGTCACTCACCCTCGCAGCTTTTGATCCCATTGTCATACAGCGCCATTCTCGGCGGCACCCTGACGCTGATTGGCACGTCCACCAACCTCATTGTGAACAGCTTTGTTGAGCGGGCGGGATTACCCAGTTTGGGATTTTTCACCCCAACGGTCATTGGTGCCGCCGCACTGGTGGCAGGATTGTTGGTGTTAATTCCGTTCAGCTACCGGTTGCCACGCCAGGATGGTGAACAAGAAGAGAGCTTGCCGTATGTGCTCGAAGCGCGGCTAGCCGCCGACTCGCCCTTATGTGGGCAAAGCGTGGCAGACAATGGCTTGCGAGCACTACGGCGTTTGTACTTGGCCGAAATTCATCGTCAAGACGGCGTCATTGCGCCCGTGTGTCCGGAGACGCCGTTATTGGCTGGTGACAAGTTGCAGTTTGCCGGCGATGTGGAAAGTGTTGCGACCTTACAAGAGATCCCAGGCTTGACCTTGTTCGGCCAGCATCACATTGATGGGCAAAATTTGATTGAGGTGGTGGTGAGCCACAGCGCCAGCATTTGTGGCAAAACCCTCAAAGCCGCCCGGTTTCGCGAGACCTTTGATGCGGTGGTGGTCGCCATTCGTCGCGGCCATGAAAAACTCGATGGGGGACTGGGCAACATTCCTTTGCATGCCGGCGATACGCTGGTGTTGGTGCCGGGCAAAACCTTTCGCCAAGACAGCCAAGCGCTGCGGCGTGAATTCGTGCTCTTTAATGGTTTGGAAGCCAGTACCCGTCTTTCCGAGCGGAAAAGCGTTGCGGTACTGGCAGGATTTGTCGCGGTGATTGGCGGGGCCTTGCTCACCCCGATGCCACTGCTCAATGGCTTAGCCGCGTATTTGGTGGTGTTGCTGGTCACCGGCATTATTTCCTTGCACGACTTACAACGCCGCTTTCCCGTTGAGGTGGTGGTGATTGTCGGCGCGGCGCTGACATTGGCACAACTGATGTTGGCGTCAGGGCTGTCGGCACGCTTTAGTGATTGGTTTATGGCGACCTTTAGCGCAGGGGGCGCGATAGGGGCGCTGGTGGCCGTGTACTTGCTGACTTTGTTGCTAACCGAGCTTATCACCAACAATGCCGCAGCAGCACTGGCTTTCCCGCTGGGCTATAGCTTGGCGCTAGGGTATGGCGTTGATCCTATGCCCTTTGTGATGGCGGTGCTGTTTGGCGCCAGTGCCAGTTTTATTTCCCCTTACGGGTATCAAACCAATTTATTGGTATACAGCGTGGGCAATTACCAGCTACGTGATTATTTGCGTCTGGGGCTGCCATTATCTGTGGTGTATTCCGCAGTAGTGCTCACCCTGTTACCGATTGTTTTTCCTTTAACGGCGGTCGCCCCTTAATCATGGCGTGGCCAACGAAATAGCGGAGACTTTCATGACTGACACTGTATCTGCGTCAACCGATCCCAATGTGATCTGGCATCAGCATCATGTTGACCAAGCCCAGCGCAGTGAACAAAAACAGCAACAACCCGTGGTGCTTTGGTTTACCGGCTTGTCTGGCTCGGGCAAATCGACCATCGCCGGCGCGCTGGAGGCGGCCTTGGTGGCCGAAGGGCACCATACCTATTTGCTGGATGGCGATAATATTCGCCATGGCTTATGTCGCGACCTGGGTTTTTCCGATCAGGACAGAGCCGAGAACATTCGCCGAATTGGCGAGGTGGCTAAGTTGATGACTGATGCTGGCCTGATTGTCTTGAGTGCCTTTATTTCACCGTTCCGCGCGGAGCGAGAGCGGGTGCGCGAGCGTTTGTCTGAGGGGCAGTTTATTGAAGTCTTTGTCGATACGCCGCTGGCGGTATGTGAACAGCGCGACCCCAAAGGGCTGTACAAAAAGGCACGTGCCGGCGAGATCCCGGCGTTTACCGGCATATCTTCCGACTATGAGCCACCGCGAACACCGGCGATCCATTTAAGCGGTGATCTCAGCGTCGCCGAGCATGTGGCGACCTGTCTTCACGTACTGCGTGAGCGCGGGGTGTTGCGCTCGTCAGATTAAGCGTGAGTGTTGACCGTATCACCCACATCGCTGTGCATCTCAAAGCCTTCGGCGAGTAATTCACAAATGGCGTGGTGATAATCGGGATGCACGCGTTTACCGACCAGTTTTGCTAGCTCATGGCCAGTGGGGCTAAAGCGGTAATAATAAAGACGCATCCCTTTGTGGAGCGGGGTGAGCATGTATTGGGTGTCTTGCAGTTTAAACGGCATCGCTGGCTGCATTTCAATCACACCAGATTCAAGCTCAGTGCGCAGGATCAGCCCCAAGTCCATCAACAGCATTAAATCGGTATAAGACAGTTGATAGTGACCCAGCGAAAGCTTATGAGGAGGCTCTGGGCGTAGCAGTTGCACCAAGCCTTGACGGCGGCGAAAACCAGTGACTAGCTTTTTGGTGCTGTCTTGCCCAAAGGTGCTGGACAATGCACAGGCGCGTTGCAGTGCTTGCGCTTCGCGCTGGGTCATAGTCTCGAGAATGGTCAGTGCTTTAATTGAGGTGCTGCCGGGGCGGAGCATTTCTTGTTTGAGAATCTTCGCCCACAACTGCTGCATTGCATGGCCGTGAATATTGCGGGCTAAATCGAAAAAACGAACCAGCCAATCTGGGTCCGGGGTCTGAGCGGTTTCGCTGTGACACTGGTCGTAGGTCAGAGCAATGATGGCTTCGAGGTTAGCCTGCTGCTTTTGCATCACATGACGCTGGCGGGTGGCACTGCGATGGGCGAGATCTTCCTGCTCAACCTCCTGCAGGCGCGCATCGACATAATATTCACTGGCAATGGCTTTTAGCCGCCCTTTACTGCCACGCAGATCTGCGTCTTCTTTATTCTTGTGATCCTGATGTTGTCGTTTATCGGGGTGGACGTCGACGACCTCGGGTTTGTCTTGCTCTGCCATGCGATTCTCACACTGATTGTCAGCAAATTTAGTGCTGGCAAATATGTTAATTAAAGATTAAATTTGTTAACATTATGAGCGTTAACAATCAAGCATAGGGATGCGTGTGCGCAAGCAAAAGCTCAACCCCATCAATCTGCTACTGATTGCCGTGTACATTGGCGCACTGGCGATCTTGTCTCATTATATTGTCTGACAACATCGGGTGCGCCGATCAGGCTCACTGATTGATAGGGACTTATCCGTCGTCGTAGTCCGTTAAGTCGGTGCCTTGTAGCACATAACCCACCTCTGCCAAGTCATGGCTCACATGTTCGGTTTTCAGCGTGCCTTCGACATAGACCACATCCCATAACTGTTGAATCGGCGCGCCGCCGGCAAACTTTACATAAACAATTTGATTGGGTGGCGGGGGTGGAACATGAATACAGGCGCCAAGAAAGGGCACCAGTAGGAATTCCGTGACCACTTTATCGTCGCCTTCCAGTGGGATCACGAAGCCAGGGATTTTGACTTGGCTGTTGTTGAGCTCTGGGCGAACAGAGCCGACCAGGCTTTGTGGATTCTCACTGTCGTGGCTGATTTCCGGCATCCCGCGGCTATCAAATTGAGCACGTTCATGCTCAGGCACCAAATCAATCCAATCCAGCGTGAGTGGTTCGCTATTTGCCCAAGCCTGAGAGCCAAAAAGACTGCTAAGCAAGGCGATAAGTCCGAGCATTATCCGTTTTTTCATCTGTTATACCTTAATTGTCATGCCATCAGCGAGCGCCTGTCGATAGGCGCGCCAAGCCGGGAGCAAGCCCACGATAAAGCCAGCGACCAACACACCGGCCATCAGTGAAAGCTCATAAGAAGACGGCCAGTCGAGTGGCAAGAACAAGCCAAATTCACTGAGAATATAGGGCTGAGCCAGCGCGAGTCCACCATAAAGCAGGAGCACGCCAAAGACGATCCCCGCGAGAGTAATCGCGACCGCCTCACTGACCAAAAGCAAAATAATATGCAAAGGCCGCGCGCCCATTGCACGTAAGATCGCCATTTCTCGTCGACGTTCGTTCAAGCTGGTGAGCAGGCTTGAGAGCATGCCCAAAAGCCCGGCGACGGCGACAAAGCCAGAGATCACCAGCAGGGCTTGTTCGCCAACCCGCATCATGCCCCACAGCTCGTGCAAGGCAATGCCGGGCATAATCGCGGTTAATGGTTCGCGTGGATAGGTGTTGACCCAACGTTGGACAGCGAAGGTTTTGATTTTGCTTTTCAAGCCCACCATCACCGCGGTCAGTTGCTCCGGTTGCAACTCGCGCTGTTGCGCTTGCGCTTGGGTCAGGCCTTGGCCGAGTCGTGCGCCACTTTCCCAGCCGACATGAATCGCTTCGATGGCCTCGAGCGATACATGCACGCTACGGTCGACGGGGGTGCCAGTGGGGGCCAAGATCCCAGTGACCGTAAAGGGCAAGTTGTCATGCTGATTAAAGCCTTTGTCGGCCAGTCCATGGGCAATGACCAGACTATCGCCCATCTTGTATCCCAACTCTTTGGCCACTTGGGCGCCAATCACGGTATCGAATAAGCCGGAAAATGGGCCGCCTTGGCGAAAGGCGAGTGGTTGTTTTTGACCATATTGATAATGGGCAAAGTAATCATTGGTGGTGCCGACTACGCGAAAGCCGCGGTGAGAGTCCCCCAGTGAAATGGGAATGGTCCAATTTACATCCGAGTGCTCACCAAGGCGCTGATAACTGTCCCAGCCGATATTGTTGGTGGCGTTACCAATACGAAACACCGAGTAGAGCAGTAAATTAATGGGGCCGGAGCGGGCACCGACAATTAAATCGGTATTGGAGAGGGTATTGGCAAAGCTGGCTTTAGCTTGGGTGCGCACCTTCTCTACCCCGAGCAAGAGCACCACGGCAATGGTGACGGTCAGTAAAGAAAGCAGTGCGGTGGCGCGGCGATTCTTCAAGCTTTGCCCCGCCAATCCTAACAGTGAAATCATAGGTTGGCCTCCTCGCGATGTATGGCGCGATTAAGCGCGGGAAGCGAGACATCGCGGTCAAACAAGGGCGCTAATTGGCTGTCATGGCTGACAAACAATAAGCTGCTGTTGGCTTCTCGGCATCGGTCTTGCAGCAACCGAATAAAGGTATTCCGCGTGTCCGTGTCGAGCGCAGAAGTGGGCTCGTCAGCGATGATTAACGCTGGTGCCCCAATTAATGCGCGTGCCGCTGCGACCCGCTGTTGCTGGCCGATACTCAGCGCAGTGACTGGCTGATGGTAGCAGCTAGCCGGTAAGCCTAATCGATCGAGTAAGGTGCCGGCTTCTTGGTGCGGGGAGTGGTGAAGTGCTTGACGTCGCGCGTGAGAAAAGCGCAGCGGCACAGTGACATTATCAAGCACAGATAAGTACGGTAGCAGGTTAAATTGCTGAAAAATATAACCAATATGGTTGGCGCGAAACTGATCCCGCTGGCGATCATTCAGTTCTGTCAGCGCTTGGTGATTGACTGTCAACACACCCGATTGTGGGGTATGAATACCTGCAATCAGGCTCAGTAGCGTGGATTTCCCGCTGCCGCTGGGGCCTTTTAAAAATACATGCTCGCCCTCACCGACCGCAAAGCTATCGATGTCTAAGATCGGTTGCGACTGATCTGGCCACGTAAAACGCAGTTGTTCGATGGTAATCATGCCTGACAGGGGCGCTTAACGCGCCCCGCCTCCTTTTTCCCTACCACTGGATGTGCGACTTGGCACGATTCAAGGTGTCTACCCAGACCTTATCATTAGTAAAGGCCTGAATTTTGATGGTTTCTGTGTTGGGAAACAGGCTAAACCAATCAGTTTTCAATTCGGTGAAGGCTTGTGGGTTTTGGCAAACGAATTGATAGTTCGCGGACAAGGTATTGTGGTTACCGTGATCATGTCCATGATGGTCGTCATGGTGAGCATCATGTTCATCGTGGCCGTGGTGCTCGTCGTGATCATGGTGCTCGTCGTGGTCATGGTGCTCATCGTGGCCGTGGTGCTCGTCGTGGTCATGGTGCTCATCGTGGCCGTGATGTTCGTCGTGGTTATGATGCTCGTCGTGGCCGTGATGCTCGTCGTGGTCGTTAAAACTGCTGGTGACTTTGGTCTCGGCGAGCTGGCAATTCGCCGCTTCGGCAAGTTGGAAGCGTTTCCCACCATCACGCAGCAGCGCATAGGCATCTTCGAGCGTTTGCTGATCGGCGGCATTTTTCGGGTGATGCTCAAACCCAACCACATCATGGCCGGGCGCGGTCAGCTCAATCAGCACACGCTCACCGTCTTGGGCGAGGCTAGCGGCCACTTCACCGTGCACGTGGGCGTCAAACGATTGGTAATTGGCTTCTTCGGCGAGTGCCGACGTCGCAGCCATCGTAACGGCCATGGCGATAATACTGGGTAAAAAACGTGTTTTCATTGGGTTCTCCTAGTGAATAAATGGGTTAAATCATGAGGGAATTTATTCGACTAGGTGGATCGCGAGCTGAAAAGGCAATGGCGGTGTGGTAAGCACGTGGTGGCTTTGAAAGGGTAACAATTGCGTTGACCACATAGGTGGGCACAGGTGCTGAGACCGCATAAGCTAAGAGGGCTGGCGGCACCAAATGGCAGGCGCTGCAGTGCTCACTATGATGCGTTGGGGTGAAAGTATCGAGATGATGCTCTCCCCACAGCCCAGCTTGGCTGAGCATCAAAACAAATAGCAGATGGACGATCAATCGCCGAGACATGCCAATTTCCGTGCCACATAAGTAATGTGATAACATAACAATTATCATCATCAACGCCAAGTGTTGAATGACAGCGCGGGCTGTCCCCGCGCGTGGTTGTTATCGGTTGACTAACTGGGTGACCAAGCTGACGACTTGATTCACTTCGTCGGCACTTAATTTGCCTTCTTTGACAAAGCGTACCGAGCCTTGGTCATCCAATACGGCAATTAACGAGCTTTCTTCTTTTAGGCGCCATGCCTCTGCGACATTGCCGTTTTCGTCGAGCACAATCGATGACCAGCTAAACTCACGTTTACTGTCTTCGGCTGATGATTTGACAAAGCCACCGGTGCCCCACATGGCATCATCTTGGTTAATGATGGTGGTGGTTTGGTAGCGAGCATCGTCAAAGTCTGCGGCGGTGATGGCTTCCATCAAGGGTGCATTCATTTCCTTGGCACTGCTGCGTCCGGCGATGGCCTGGATCACGCGTACTTTGCCCGGCAATTGTTCGGTTTGCCAAGTTTGATAAACGATATCGTCGCCATCCAGCGTCAATTCGCCGTGCTCGGCGACCTTGGCTGGCGGTAAGGGTGCACCATTTTGGAGCGTGTGCGCCATACTCGTGCCGGAGAATAACGCAAAGGTGAGAGCAAGTAGGGTGGTTTTTTTCATTATTGATCATCCATGTTTGTGGGTACTATTTGGCATCAGGTGCCAAGTTATCTATGGTTACGTCACACGGTGATTTGTGCCAAGTATCTAGGGTGATTCCGTGCGCAAGATCGGACTTTTCTGTGTCGATCGAACTTGTGCCGCAAAACGTATTTCTCTAAAGCGGGAACTTCTGTTCGCAAGTAGGCTCTAATGCTGTGATTGCCATCTTATTGAGATGGCACTTTGCTTGCTTAGCTTTTTACGCGGAGATTGCCAGATAATATTTGGCGCTCCAAGGTGGCAATATCACACGGTCATCGTGACGGTGAAAGAAATGAATTGCCGTTTCGGTCTGCTTAGACAGACTTTGAGAACAAGAAAGGGATCCTTATGCTTCGCATCTTTCGTCAATATCGACCAACCCAGATTGCGCGGTATGTGAAACGATTTTTTAAGGGCCGACTCTACATCGAAGGTGTAGGCGCGTTTGAGTTTGATGGTGGCCGTTTACTGCCGCCGGGGCACAGTGACAAACGAGCGTTATCGGTAATGACTGAGGTGAATAAAGAAATTAAAGCCATGGCCATTACTGCATAAACATCGCCACACTCAAAAAAACACGTCCAAGCGGACGTGTTTTTTTATGCCTCGCCATTGAGCAAAGGCTTATTGCGGTGGGAAACAAACCCCTGTGCCACCCAGGCCGCAGTAGCCTTGCGGGTTTTTGTGCAAGTACTGCTGGTGATCAGTTTCTGCGAAGTAGTACGCGCCGGCCGGTGCGATCTCGGTGGTCACCGCATCTGGCTTGCCGGCGTCTCTCAATGCCGCTTGATAAGTGGCCAGGCTCGCTTCGACACTGGCTTGATCCGCGGGATCACAATAGTAAATCGCGGAGCGATACTGCGAGCCGACGTCATTGCCTTGACGCATACCTTGGGTCGGGTCGTGGTTTTCCCAGAATACCGCCAGTAGGGTGTCTAAACTCACTACGGACGGGTCAAAAATCACGTTAACCACTTCGGCATGGCCGGTTTGTCCTGTGCAGACGTCTTGATAGCGCGGATGTTGGGTAACACCGCCACTGTATCCCACCGATGTCATCACCACACCCGGCTGTTGCCACCACTTTCGCTCGGCCCCCCAAAAACAGCCCATACCAAAAATGACCTGTTTTTGACCAGCCGCTGGCATGGCCGTGATAGGCTGATTAAATACCGCGTGCGGTTCGGCTGGAATAATCGGATCGGGTCGATCCGCTATCGCATTGTCAGGTTGGGTAAAGGAAGATTGCATCGACATAGGCATCCTTTGACTGCTGTGATGAAAAAGCGCAATGCGTGCTGCTATGCGCGTTAATGGTTGGCATTCAGGCATGGATCCCGCACCTTATGAACAACATGGTGCTGGCCTCCTGCCCCGCTCAACACGTAATATGGCAAGATATCATCAATTTAGCCGGGCGACACCCGGGTAATGGATCTCACTGCATGAATATACGGTTATTCCCCCTATTCGCGATCGCTATCAGCTTGATGTCTAGTATGGCTCGTGCGGATGTCGACATAGATATTGAAGGGCTAGATGGCATTGCACAAGATAACGTCGAGACCTATCTTGCGGCGATTGCCCCAGAAGAGCGGGATGGCTCCTACCGATTTATTGCTCGCGTCGAAAAAGATGTGCGCAAAGCGCTGCAAGCGGTGGGGTTTTATCAACCCAAGATTACCACTCACATGGACGGTGATGCCACGCTTAACGTCAAGGTTGACCCCGGTGATCCTGTGCGCTTGGCGCAAGTGGATGTGGTGTTTAGCGGTGAAGCGGGCATGGATGACGATTTTCATGCTCTCAAGGCTGACGGGCCGCAGCCGGGCGCGAGGCTCAATCACAATGATTACGAGACGCTAAAAAGCCAGATTCAAAGCTTGGCGGTGAAAAAGGGATACTTTGATGGTCGCTTTACGCAAACGCGATTAGAGGTCGCGCCTGATCGTCAGCAGGCCTTTATTCGGCTTCACTTTGCCAGTGGCAAGCGTTATCACTTTGGTGCGATTCGCTACCAAGGCGCGCAAATTCAGTTGCAGCGTCTGGACACCCTACGTGATTTTTCCCCGGGTGAGCCGTATCGTGTGTCGGTACTGGGAGAGTTTAACCAAGCGCTCGCGAATACCGGTTGGTTCTCCAGTGCCTTGGTGCAAGCGGACATGGAGCAAGCGGAAGATAATGAAGTCCCCATCAAGGTGACGCTGACCCCGGAAGCGCGCAATAAGTTTGAAACTGGGGTTGGGTATTCCACTGACATTGGTCCACGGTTCAAGTTTAACTGGCGCAAGCCTTGGTATAACTCACGCGGCCACAGTATCACCACATCACTCGCGATTTCTGAACCTGAGCAGACGTTGACCTCGACCTACAAGGTCCCTTTGGAGGATGTTTCCCGCGAGTATTATCAAGTGCAGTTAGGGTTACAAAACACCGAACAACGCGACACCTCCAGCCTTGAGGTGTCGACGTCGGTTTCTAGACATTGGCTGTATGATACCGGCTGGCAACGCAGTGTCTCGTTACGCTGGCTTTATGAAGACTACACCCAAGGGCAAGATGAAGATAGCGTCAGCGTGGTGCTGCCTGGGATCAATTTCACTCGCACGCGTGCACGCGGTGGATTAATGCCGCATTGGGGAGATAAACAATCGATTACATTGGAAGCGGCCGATCCGATTTGGTTGTCAGATATTAGTTTGGTGCGCTTGCAAGGGCGGAGTGCGTGGATTCGTAGCCTGAACAAAAACCATCGCGGTTTATTACGCGTCGATGGTGGCGCTCTGATTTCTGAAGAATTTAGTGAAGCGCCGCCATCGTTGCGTTTTTTCGCCGGGGGGGACAACAGTATTCGCGGCTATGGCTACGAGACCGTTTCTCCGCGTGATGAAAGCGGCCAGCTGAGCGGTGCGCGCTATATGTTGACCGGGACGTTAGAGTATCAATATCGCCTTGGCGGCAACTGGTGGTGGGCGCTATTTGCCGATGGCGGTGACGCGTGGACCAGTCGTTTATCGTGGAAGCGTGCGGCTGGTACCGGTATTCGCTGGTCATCGCCGGTCGGCCCGATTCGCCTTGATGTCGCACATGGTTTTGATAATGACGATGATGATTTTCGTGTACACCTTACCTTAGGGCCTGAATTATGAGTCGTTGGTTGGTCAGACTAACGTTTATGACGTTAATCAGTCTTTTTTCTGTGGTGGGGCTGGTAGCGGCCGCACTTTTTACGCCTGTGGGCTTGCAGGTAGGGGTGTGGGGCGCGCAGAAAGCGCTGCCTGCTTTATCGATTGATGAGGCCGACGGCAGCCTACTTTCCGGGTTTGTACTGCAAGGGGTGCGCTATGATGATGCGCAGCTGCAACTGAACGCCGAACATCTCAGGCTTGTTATCCAAGGTAAGTGCTTACTGACGCCTGCGATTTGTATTGACCAATTGGCCGTCGAAGGAGTCACCCTTGATATTCATTTGCCCGCGAGTGAGGAGGAAACATCATCGGAAGACGTCTCCACACCGGCTATCCAAGCGCCGCTGCCGATCCATGTTAATGCCTTTGCCTTTAACGATGTGGCTATTCAGGTTGCCGAGCAGTCGGTGAGTTGGCATCAGCTGCAAGGGGGCGTGCACTTTGTTGGCGACACTTTAACCCTATCGCCGACCGATTGGCAGCAGCTGGTGGTGAGCCTGCCGAGCGACACTGAGCCTCAAGAAAATACCGACCAAGCAGTCGGCAAACCGAATAGCGCGGTGGCAAGCACGCCATGGCATTATCCGGGGTTGGAATTACCCACGGTAGAGCTGCCGCTGGCTATCGAGGTGGAGCAGCTCCGTCTGCAAGATGGGCGGATTGAAGCAGGCACAGTACAAACCCTTTCTGCGTTATCTCTGGCGGGCAGCGTTCGAGGTAGTGCGGTAACCATTGATAGCTTCTCAGTGACCGCTCCGCAAGGCACCGCGAGCCTTACGGGTGATATTTCACTTGAAGGTGAGTACCCACTGACCGTGCAAACCCAGTTGACCAGTAACCTTTCCCCTCTTCAAGGCCAAGCTTTATCACTGTCGGCCGAAGGAAGCCTGGCCGCGCTTGAGCTAAGCGCGAACGCGCGCGGTCAGGTGACGGCGACGCTTGAGGGAGAGGCGAACGTGCTGGCGGCAAACTTACCTTTTGCCGTGCAGTTAGATAGCCAAGTATTGGCGTGGCCGATGACAGGGGACACGATCGCGGCATTACGCGACCTGCACTTTCACGCCGATGGGGATTTGTCCGACTATCAGCTCGGCTTACAAACCGGTGTCGAGGGCCCAGAGGTGCCGACCACTCAACTGAATGTAACCGGCCAAGGCAATCTCTCGGCGCTGACCTTCTCGCAGCTGGAGGCCAATACACTGGGTGGCAAGGTGGCCGGTCGTGCCAGCGTCGATTGGTCTAGCGTGCCTTTTTGGCAAGCAGAGTTAGGGTTTGCCAACATTCAACCTCAGCAGCAATGGCCAGAGGTCACGGGGGATTTAACCGGTGCAATCAGCCATCGTGGCCGCTTAACGAGCCAAGGCGGATGGGATGTGTCTGTGCCCACGTTGGTGGTGCATGGTCAACTGCAAGAACTGCCACTGGCAGTCGCGGGCGCACTCAATGCGCATGACCGGGATGGCGATGGCCAGCCGAGCGTGTCGACACCGGGACTGACGCTGTCGCATGGCCCCAACCAAGTCACGGCGCAAGGGCAAGTGCGTGATGAGTGGCAAATGGGACTGTCGGTCGATATTGCCGATTTATCGCAATCCTTGCCGATGCTCGCTGGCGTGATCCGCGGCGATGTGAAACTGAGCGGACCGTTTGCGCAGCCAGCGGCAAAACTGGCGCTTCATGCTAAGCAGTTGCGTTGGCAAGATGTGCGCATTAATCAGCTGACGGTAGACGGCAATCTTGCCGTGAAAGACCGCTTGGGTGGTGATTTGACGGTATCGGTATTGGGCGGGCGCTATCAAACCGCGCGTTTAGATAACCTCGATTTAATCTTTCGTGGTGATGAAGCAGCCCATCAGCTGGATTTGCGCTGGCAAGGTGCCCCAGCGTCTGGCGCGTTACGTATTGAAGGTGCGCTGGCGCGAGAGACAGGCTGGAAAGGGAGATTGCTCGATACATCGGTGAACGTGGACGATCTTGGCGACATTGTCCAACAAAGCGTGGCACCGATTGCGCTCAGCTTCGCCGATATGCAAACCGAGATTGGCGAGCATTGTTGGCAGTGGCAAGCGACATCTTTGTGCTTATCGCAATCGGCGACAGTCGGCGCGCGAGGTGACGTGGCCGCCAAGATTGAAGGCTTTGAAGCTGCGCAAATCGCCGCCTTCTTACCGCCGGAATGGCAACTTGATACACGTGCCAATGCCGCGGTTCACGCACGCTGGCAGCCTGACGCCTCACCGGATGTGCAAGCATCGATTGATATTGCGGATGGCGATGTACGCGAGCAGGCCGATACGCCGCTGGTGATTGGCTGGCAACATGCCAATCTCAATGCGCGTTGGCATCAGGATAAATTGCAGGGCGCGCTGGCGCTGACCTTGTCCGAAGGGGGAACCCTCGCCTCGGCCTTTACTTTGAGCGATTTGTTGGCGCCAAATCGCTCCTTGACGGGGGAGGTGACGGTCAATGACGTTCAGCTGGCTAAACTCGAACCATTGCTAGGCAGCGATCAACAAGCGGATATTAATGGCGAAGTAAATGCTAACTTACGCGTGGAAGGGCCGTTGACCCTGCCTGATGTGTATGGCGGGCTGACCATTGATGCATTGCGAGTCAAAGGCTTGGCGTCACCTGTTGATGTAAACGATGGGCAGCTAGCGCTCACGTTGGATGGCAAGCAAGGCAAGGTGGAAGGCGAGCTGGTGACGCCGGATGGTGTGCTGGCACTTAGTGGCGATGGGCAATGGCCTAGCATCGACGATTGGCGCTTTGGCTTAAATGTGGCGGGTGACACCTTACGCGTCAACGTGCCGCCGATGGTGCGGCTGGATGTGGCACCTGATCTTACGGTATCGGCAACACCGCATGATATGACTATTAAGGGCGACATTCGTGTGCCATGGGGACGGATTGAAGTCGAAAATCTCCCCGAATCTGCCATCACGGTGTCGGACGACACCGTAATGCTGAAAGAGAACTATGTGCCAGAGAATATTGAGCAAAGTGAATCCGTGCCCTTTAACTTACAGACTGATGTGCAACTCGTTCTGGGAGAAGATGTACAGTTAGCGGCGTTTGGACTGAAATCTCGTTTGGCAGGTGAGCTTAATATTAAAAACAATCAGCAAGGCGCCTTGATTGTGGGGAATGTGAGCTTGCTTGATGGTACTTACCGCTCCTTTGGTCAAGACTTGCTGATTAAAAAGGGCGAGATCTTATTCAATGGCCCTGCCGATCAGCCGTACTTGCAAGTGGAAGCGATTCGAAATCCTGAACGCATCGAAGGGGATGTCACAGCGGGGATCCGTTTAACCGGGCCCGCTGATGATCCGGTTGCCGATGTATTTATGGATCCAGCTGGCTCGCAGGCCAACGCCCTGTCCTATTTGTTACGTGGCCGCGCGCTTGATGCTGGTGCCGGTGATGCCAATATGACCTCGATGCTGATTGGTTTGGGCTTAGCGCAAAGTGGCAAGTTGGTCGGGGAGATTGGTCAGGCGTTTGGGGTCGAGGATCTGACTCTCGATACCTCAGGCGCTGGTGATGAGCAAAAAGTGGAAGTGTCCGGTTATATTCTGCCCGATCTAGAGGTGAAATACGGCGTGGGGATCTTCGATGCGATAGGGGTGTTTACGGTGCGCTATCGACTGATGCAAGACCTCTATCTTGAAGCGGTATCCGGTGTCGATCAGGCGGTGGATCTGCTCTATCAGTTTGAGATCAAATAGAGACAAAAAAGCCCGCGAGTTCACGCGGGCTGTGTTTCATTGAAGCGGCTGATTACTGTTTTGCGCGCTCAAATGAAGACAAGATTTCGTCTTTCGCCGCTTGGGCATCTTCCCAACCGTCAACTTTCACCCACTTGCCGGCTTCTAGCTCTTTATAGCGCTCGAAGAAGTGAGTGATTTGCGCTTTTAGCAGCTCAGGCAGGTCGTTCACGTCTTTGACGTGATCGTACTCTTTGGTTAGCTTGCTGTGCGGTACCGCGATCACTTTCGCGTCCTCACCTGACTCATCGGTCATTTTCAGCACGCCAACAGGGCGGCAGCGGATCACTGAGCCAGGCACCAATGGGAATGGGGTTGGAACCAGCACGTCAACAGGGTCACCATCCAAAGACAAGGTGTGGTTCACATAACCATAGTTACATGGATAGAACATAGGCGTTGCCATGAAACGGTCAACGAAAACGGCGCCGCTGTCTTTATCAACTTCATATTTAATCGGATCGGCGTTGGCTGGGATCTCAATCACCACATAAATATCTTCAGGCAGCTCTTTGCCCGCAGGGACCTGGTTCAGGCTCATGGGATGTCCTTTTGTTTAATGAAAAAGTGTGTGCCAATTATAACCGCCAAGCGTGAAAATAACAGAGGCGACCGTATTGGCCGCCTCTTTATCATGGAAGACTGTCGCTAGGCGTCTATTTTGCGCTTATTCGTCGTCATGATCCGGATAAGCGTCGAGGTATTCTTCGACTTTATCGACCATATTGCTTGAGCCAACAAAGAAAGGCACGCGTTGATGAAGTTCATTCGGAGCAATGTCCATGATGCGCTGGGTGCCATCGGTTGCTTTGCCGCCAGCTTGCTCAATAATAAAGGCCATCGGGTTGCACTCATACAGCAAGCGCAGTTTGCCATTGGGGTAGGCGAGCGTGCTGGGGTAAAGGTAAATACCGCCTTTAAGCAGGTTGCGGTGAAAGTCGGCGACCAAAGAGCCAATATAACGCGACGTGTAAGGGCGCTTTTCGTTAGGGACGTTTTCTTGACAGTATTTGATGTATTTTTTGACGCCCTGCGGGAACTTAATATAGTTACCCTCGTTAATGGAATAAATGCTGCCGTCTTTAGGAATGGTCATGTTTTCGTGAGACAGGCAGAACAGGCCGAGTGACGGGTCATAGGTAAAACCGTGCACACCATCCCCCGTGGTGTAAACCAACATGGTGGATGAGCCGTAGATGATATAGCCGGCGGCGACTTGGCGGTGACCGGGTTGAAGGAAGTCTTCTTCGGTGGGCGGTGTCCCCACCGGTGATACGCGGTGATAGATGGAGAAAATGGTGCCAACAGACACATTGACATCAATGTTAGAGGAGCCATCAAGCGGGTCAATCAACACCACATATTTAGCATTGCGGTTGAGCTGTTTATTAAAAATAACCGCATCATCTTCTTCTTCACTGGCGACGCCGCAAACCTGATCGCGAGCCTCCATCGCGGCTTTAAATTTTTCGTTGGCATAGACGTCGAGTTTTTGCTGCTCTTCACCTTGCGCGTTTTCCGTGCCAATCGCGCCAGCAATGTCGACCAAGCCGGCTTTGTTGATTTCACGGTTAACAATCTTGGCGGCCAGACGGATGGAGGCGAGAAGAGAAGATAAATCACCGCTGGCGTGCGGGAACGCGTGTTGCTTCTCAACAATGTACTCGCCGAGGGTTTTAATGTCGGGCATTCTCAATCCTTAATGATGATGAACTGTCTTTCTGGTGCAATCGGATACATGGGCAGTGGGCTGCCTCTTGAAATCGCCGCTATTCTAGCTTTCGTGACTTTTTAATCGTACTGAAGAAATGAATCAGGCGAGGGAAGTGTGATCGCGACATAAAAACCATGTCAGATGCGCGCAAGCGATAAGACCCAAGCGTTAATCCGAGGCATAATAACCGCCTGCGCCAAATGGCAGGGCAATCAACAATACAGTGAAGGCTATGCATATTCATATTTTAGGCATCTGCGGGACTTTTATGGGTGGCGCAGCCATGCTGGCAAAACAATTGGGGCACAGGGTGACGGGCTCTGACAGCCATGTTTATCCCCCGATGAGCACGCTACTTGAGTCTCAGGGAATCGATATTATTGAAGGCTATGACCCGGCTCAGCTTTCTCCCACCCCAGACTTGGTGGTGATTGGCAATGCCATGAGCCGTGGTAACCCTTGTGTCGAGGCGGTCCTCAATCAAGGCTTGCCGTATACGTCAGGCCCGCAATGGCTGCATGATTTTCTCCTGCAAGACCGCTGGGTACTCGCGGTCTCTGGCACCCATGGAAAGACCACCACCGCGAGTATGCTAGCGTGGATTTTAGAAGACTGTGGCTACGCCCCCGGCTTTTTGATTGGCGGGGTGGCGAGTAACTTTAACGCGTCGGCGCGATTAGGTGATAGCCCGTTTTTTGTGGTGGAGGCGGATGAATATGACAGTGCGTTTTTCGATAAGCGCTCTAAGTTTATCCACTACCAACCGAAAACCTTGGTGATCAACAACCTTGAGTTCGATCACGCCGATATTTTTGATGATCTGGCGGCGATCAAGAAACAATTTCACCATGTGGTGCGTACCGTGCCGGGGATTGGGCAAATTATTGCGCCCTCAGACGATACCAATGTCACGGACACGTTGGCGATGGGCTGTTGGAGTGAGTGTGTGTACGCCGGGCCGGATGGCCAGTGGCAGAGCATGAAAAAAGACCCGGCTGGCAGTCAATTTGACGTGTACTTTGCCGGTGAACTCGTGGGGACGGTGAGCTGGGATTTAGTCGGTGATCACAACGTGCGTAATGCGTTGATGGCCATCGCGGCAGCGCGTCATGTGGGGGTGACACCTGATTTGGCCTGCCAATCGCTCGAGACATTTATCAATACCAAGCGACGTCTAGAGTGGCGAGGGGAGCAAGCCGGTGTCACTGTGTATGACGATTTTGCCCACCACCCGACGGCGATTCGCCTGACCCTTGAGGGGTTGCGCGCGAAAGTGGGTAATGGCCGCATTGTCGCTGTGCTCGAGCCACGCTCTAATACCATGAAGCAAGGGGTTCACAAGGATACACTAGCGGCGTCGTTGGCCCGTGCGGACACGGTGTTCTTATATCAACCGCAAGGGCTAGATTGGTCGCTTGAAGCGGTGGTGGACAACTGCACGCAGCCGGCGCATAGACATGACGATATTGATGCACTGGTAACTGCCCTGACTGAGCACGCCCAAGCAGGCGATACCGTGTTGGTGATGAGCAACGGCGGCTTTGGTGGTATTCATGACAAGCTGCTAACAGCTCTGGCGAGTAAGGAGGCGGTTTATGGCGGATAAACGAATAACCTTGGCGTGGACAGGCGCGTCCGGTGCGCCCTACGGCCTACGTTTGCTCGAGTGCCTGCTCGCACAAAATTATCAGGTTTTCTTATTGATCTCGTCGGCCGCACGTGTGGTGTTAGCGACCGAGCATGGGCTGAAACTTCCGTCAGGCCCGCAAGCGGCACAGAAAATATTAGCCGAACATCTGCAATGTGATAGCAACAAACTGATCGTTTGTGGTAAAGAAGATTGGTTTTCGCCGGTCGCCTCGGGATCGGCAGCGCCCAAGCAAATGGTGGTGTGCCCCTGCTCGGCAGGTTCGTTATCGTCCATTGCCCATGGTTTGTCCGATAACCTTATCGAACGCGCGGCGGATGTGGTACTTAAAGAGCGCGGACAGTTGCTCTTGGTGGTGCGCGAGACCCCGTTTTCAACGCTGCATTTAGAAAACATGCACAAGCTGTCGCAGATGGGTGTCACCATTATGCCTGCCGCGCCAGGCTTTTATCACCAGCCCCAGTCGATCGATGATTTAGTGGACTTTATGGTGGCACGCATTTTAGATCACTTGGGGGCCGAACAAACCTTGGTGCCTCGCTGGGGCTATGATCAACGCCAGCGGTGAACAATGCTCAGGCACGCATCGACGTGCCTGAACCGTATGGTTAAGGTTTTAACACCATTACATGGACACTCGCGCCCTCGAGCACTTTGGCGGCGACCGAACCCAGCATCATTTTATTGACGCGTGAACGCTTATGGCTTGGCATCACAATCAGATCGCAGCCGATGCGCTCTGCCGTTTTAATGATCCCCTTGTAGGGCTTACCTTCTTCAACCGACACCTGACAGGCCACGCCCTTGGGGACATATTTATCCGCAAATCCTTGTAAATTGCGCTTCATGTCGCGTTTCATTTTATTGGCGGCTTCTTCAGGGAAGTAAGAGGCGACCATCGAATTATGAATGCCGGGCAATACAGTGAGCAGGTGGATTTTGGCACCTGACTGGCTGGCGAGCCAAACAGCGTGATCGACCGCGGTATCTGCAAAGCTTTCGTCGTTCAAATCGACCGGAACCAAGATATGTTTATACATAGCGATATCCTTTGCACTTATAAAAAAAAGGGGCACGTGTCACACACGTCCCCCTGTTATTAGGCTTGGCGAATACGGCGGCGTTGATTCCACCCCAACAATGCTAAGAGCAAGAGAGTAGGGACAAACACCCACTCTTTCCATGGCCGGACATTATCGATAGTCACTGTTTTGATTTGCCAATCAAAATCAATCCCTGCTTTGTCAGCGTCACTGCCAAATTGGATCATATCCACCAACAACTTGTCGTCTTCCTCGCGAAGCATTAAGCCTGTGTCGTTAATGCGGGCTTTTCCGCTTTCAAGGCTATGATCCACGGGCAATACCACGTGCTTGGAGACTTGCTCACCAAAGAAGTTTTCTCCTTCCACTTCAAGCTGCAGCGGCTTCCCGTCTGGTAGCTGCTCCGCCACACGGGTGATCTCTGTGCCTGGGAAGCTGGTCGTCGGCGGATACACTTCGTCCCACCAAAACCCTGGACGGAAAAGGGAGAAGGTAATCAATAACAATAAGGCGGTTTCCCACCATTTGTTTCTAGTCATCCACCAACCTTGTGTTGCGGCAGAGAACGCCAGCATCGCTATGGTCGCCGACACAATGGTCAAAATCAGGTGGAAGGGGCCATCGAGATCGAGCAACAACAACTGGGTATTGAAGATAAACATAAATGGTAGAATGGCGGTGCGGATGTCGTAAGTAAAACCTTGCACACCGGTGCGGATGGGATCGGACTTAGCAATGGCCGCCGCGGCAAAGGCGGCCAAGCCGACCGGTGGCGTGTCATCGGCAAGAATACCGAAATAGAACACAAATAAGTGCACCGCGATCAGTGGAATAATCAGCCCCTGCTGTGCGCCTAAAGTAACAATCACTGGCGCCATCAGGGTAGAGACCACGATATAGTTGGCGGTGGTCGGTAGTCCCATCCCCAACAATAAGCTGATCACCGCGGTAAACAGCAACATCAGGAAGATGTTGCCGCCGGAGATAAACTCGACGAAGTCTGTCATCACCAAGCCGATACCGGTGAGTGTCACCGTACCTACCACGATCCCGGCCGCTGCAGTGGCGACACCGATACCGATCATGTTGCGCGCACCGGTCACAAAGGCTTCGAGCAGATCAACGCCCCCGTCACGAATTTCTTCTTTAAAGTTAGTGCGCTGGTTGAAGTAGGCAATGAGTGGACGCTGGGTGAGAATGATAAAAATCATAAACACCGTCGCCCAAAATGCAGAGAGGCCTGGCGAGAAGCGCTCCACGGTCAAACACCATACCAGCACGCCGATTGGCAGCAGGTAGTACAAGCCCGAACGCACGGTGGGGCCGGGCTCGGGGACCTCGGATAAATCGGCGGCCGCGGGGTCTTCCGCTGCTTGCGATTTATACTGGGCGGAGTAACGCACCAACAGCACATAGGCAATCAGCGTGAGGATACCGATGACCACGGTTGCCATGGCACCAAATACGTCTTTGGTCCAGCCAATGCCGTAGTAGACCGCCGCGCTGAGCACCAACAAGCCAACAAACACCGTCATAAACGAGAACAGTTTTTGCAGTACCGTGCTGGTATGACGGCGCGGTAAGCCTTCCATACCAGCTTTACAGGCTTCTAGGTGCACGATGTAAATCAGCGCAATATAAGAGATCAGTGCGGGAAGTAGCGCGGCTTTAATCACTTCTACGTAGGAAATGCCCACGTATTCCACCATCAAGAATGCCGCCGCCCCCATAATCGGTGGGGTGAGCTGGCCATTAGTCGAGGCGGCCACTTCCACCGCCCCGGCTTTATGACTTGGGAAGCCCACGCGTTTCATCAAGGGAATGGTAAAGGTGCCGGTGGTCACCACGTTGGCAATCGAAGAACCCGAGACCAAACCGGACAGGCCGGACGCGACCACCGCGGCTTTGGCGGGGCCACCGCGCATGTGACCGAGTAGTGAGAAGGCCACTTTAATGAAGTAGCCGCCGGCACCGGCGCGGTCGAGCAAGGCACCGAACAGGACAAACAGGAATACAAACGAGGTAGAGACGCCCAGTGCCACCCCGAAGACGCCTTCAGTAGTCAGCCACAAGTGTGACATGGCTTTGTTCAAGCTCGCGCCTTTGTGAGCGATGACGTCCGGCATGTAAGGGCCGGCAAAGGTATAGAGTAAGAACACACCTGCCACCACCATTAGCGGTGGGCCAAGGGCGCGGCGTGTTGCCTCAAGCATCAGAATCATACCGATGGCGGCAACCGTAATATCAAACGAGGTATAAGCGCCAGCACGGTCTGCAAGCTGGTTATAAAAAAGGAAGAGGTAACCGGCGGCCAAACTACCCGCTAGTGCAAATACCCAATCGAGCAATGGCACCCGATCTCGGGGTGAGGTCTTACGCGCGGGGTAGGCGGTGTAGGCCAAAAACATCGCGAACGCCAAATGGAGCGAGCGAGCTTCGGTATTATTGAGTACGCCAAAGTCGAGCGCGAAAGGTAGCGGCGACGCATACCAAAGCTGAAACAGGGACCAGCAAAGTGGTACCAGCCAAAGAATACGTCCTGATAGTCCATCCGGTGAGCGTGCGCCAGTATCTGCTTGCGCCACCATGTCTTGCACATCAGGAGACGATTGATGTGTCTTCGTCATGCAGTTTGTCCTTATTATCATATGCACCGCTGATGCGGCTACAGTGTCCCGAGAAATGCATACCCGGCTGCGTCACTATCTATGAGCGACTCGCCTGTCTGCAGCCCACTGCTACGCTCGCAGTCTCACTGACGTTTAACGAAAACGTGAACAGTGTGTGGCCGCTAAAAGCAGATAGTAACAGAGGGGTATCAAAAAATTAAAACGATGTTATCGCTTTTACTTTCGTTGCAGTGACTCAAAAGTGAGATAAGGCAGGTAGGCAGCGGCTTCGCGCTGCCTGATAGGGTAATCAATAATGATATTCAAACAGATCGCATACCGCCTCAAATAAGGCTTCTGTGCTGGTACCGCGGGTGGGCGTGATAAAGATGGTATCGTCTCCGGCCACGGCACCCAGGATGCCTTCGGCCTTGCCCAATGAGTCGAGAAGCCGTGCGATAAGCTGCGCGGCCCCTGGCCCGGTATGGATCACCACAACAGCCTCATTATAGTCGATCTCCATCACCAGCTCGCGCAAGGCGCTGCCGGTGGTGGGGACACCGAGTTCGATCGGTAAGCAATAGACCATTTCCATTTTGGCGTTGCGGGTACGCACTGCGCCGAATTTGGTCAACATGCGTGATACTTTCGACTGGTTGATGCCCTCAAATCCTTGAGCACGTAGGGCTTCGACAATCTCACCCTGAGAACTGAACTTTTCTTCTTTGAGGATCGCTTTAAACGCTCGAACCAATTGGTCTTGTTTTTCTGAGTTACGCATGACGGCAGACTCGCAATGACAAACGAGTGGCTATTTTGCATATACATGCAACGAGGGGCAATCACTGAGGGTATAAAATGGCGACAATATCACTGTTGCTGACCAGACGCTCCGCGACAAACAAAGGGAGAGCGAAAAAATGAGAGCTTAGGCTGATCATCACCGCCTGAGGCTTGAGTGGGGGTAGGGGCGGGCATATGATGAAGCAACAGTTCGCAACATTGATGGGCGACTTGTGCCCGAACAGAAGCCGGACCGGATCCGGACTATAAGAAATATCGAAAGGAGAACGACATGAAAGTTGCTGTGATTGGCGCCGCGGGAGGCATTGGTCAGGCTCTAGCCCTACTGCTAAAAAACAATTTACCAGCCGGTTCCGACCTGGCCTTGTACGATATCGCTCCTGTTACGCCAGGTGTAGCGGTTGACTTGAGTCACATCCCCACGCCGGTCACCATCAAAGGCTATAGCGGCGAAGATCCAACGCCAGCACTTGATGGGGCTGATGTGGTGTTAATCTCTGCAGGGGTGGCTCGTAAGCCGGGTATGGATCGCTCTGATTTGTTCAATGTGAACGCGGGCATTGTGAAATCATTGGCGGAAAAGATTGCTGATGTGTGTCCAAAAGCCTGCGTAGGTATTATCACTAACCCGGTTAATACCACGGTGGCGATTGCCGCCGATGTGCTGAAAGCTAAGGGCGTTTACGATAAAAATAAACTGTTTGGCGTGACCACGCTGGATGTGATTCGCTCAGAAGCCTTTATCGGTGAGCTGAAAGGGATGGATCCACGCGAAGTGTCTATTCCTGTTGTCGGTGGCCACTCAGGCGTGACGATTCTGCCGCTATTGTCGCAAGTAAAAGGCGTGACATTTAGCCAAGAAGAGGTTGAAGCCTTGACGCCGCGCATTCAAAACGCTGGCACTGAAGTGGTTGAAGCTAAAGCCGGTGGTGGCTCCGCAACCTTGTCAATGGGTCAGGCAGCATGTCGCTTTGGCCTCTCGCTGGTGCGCGCCCTGCAAGGTGAATCAAACGTGGTGGAATGTGCGTATGTTGAAGGCGACGGTCAGCACGCCCGCTTCTTCGCTCAACCTGTACGTCTGGGTAAAGAGGGAGTCGACGAGATCCTCAGCATCGGTGAGCTAAGTGCCTATGAGCAACAAGCGATGGACAAGATGCTGGAAACGCTGCGTAAAGATATCAAAATGGGCGAAGAGTTCGCGGCCAAATAGTAGGCATTCGACTCTCGCGAGGAAAGCGGCGCAATAGCGCCGCTTTTTAGTTTGGCTGAGGGGCTTAAATTGCGTTAGGTGTTGCGGTCAACCGCTAAATGCGCCAATGCCACTAAGGCGTGTTTATACGGGGTTTCTGGCAATATATCGAGCGCACGGATGGCTTTTTCTGATTCCTGCTCGGCACGCTCTCGGGTATACGCCAGTGAGCCGCAGGCGTCCATACAGGCCAAAATCGCCTCGAGTTTATCGCGGCCATTGCCTTTTTCGATGGCGGTACGAATCATCGCCGCTTCTTCCTCAGAGCCGTGTTGCATCGCGTGCAGCAAAGGTAGCGTCGGTTTGCCTTCTGCCAAATCATCACCCGTTTGCTTGCCCATTTCATTGTCAGCACTGGTGTAGTCAATCACATCATCAATTAACTGGAACGCCGTTCCAAGATATCGGCCATAGTCTTGGAGGGCTTTCTCCGTGTCTGCGTCTGCCTCGTTAAGAATCGCGCCAATCTGGGTGGCTGACTCAAACAAACGCGCGGTTTTAGAGTAGATGACCTGCATATAACTGTTTTCTGTGGTATCAGGGTCGTTACAATTCATCAATTGCAGCACTTCCCCTTCAGCAATCACATTGGTAGCCTCACTCATTAAATCCAGAATGCGTAACGAGCGTAGGCTGGTCATCATTTGAAACGAGCGAGTGTAAATGTAATCACCGACTAACACACTGGCCGCATTACCAAACAAGGCATTGGCGGTTGCATTGCCACGGCGCAAGTCCGATTCATCGACCACGTCATCATGGAGCAAGGTGGCGGTATGAATGAATTCAATAAACGCGGCGGCGGTGGTGTGTTTGTCACCGTGATAACCAAGTGCACGCGCCGCTAATACAGCGAGCATCGGGCGCAGTCGTTTGCCACCGCTGTTAACGATGTAAAAGCCGAGCTGATTGATTAGCGCGACATCAGAGTTTAACTGGGCGAGGATCTTTTGGTCGACCTGCGCCATGTCATCACTAATTAAGGCTTGGATTGATTTGAAATCCATGAATATATCCGGGCGTTGTCCTAGTTACTTGCCTGCCGAGCTAACGAAATAAATCACAACTCACTAGCAGCAAGAGGCGAAATATTGCACGTTAATACGTTCAGAATGGCGTGAAACATTCGTCAGTATCGGCACCAGAGCGGGTATTTAGCTTGGCATAGTACACCAGATGACAGGCGACGAGATAGCGCTCGCACAGGGAAAATGTGTGGGAATTAATGCTGAGCACCTTTTCACCAATTTTCTTGCTTTCCCCTCTTGCCTCAAATCAATTTCTGCCGTAGAATTCGCGCCCTATTGATGAATTATATGCGCACCCCTTGTTGCTCAATATTGCAGCAGGCCGTGCGGAAATGCGGAGTAAAACATGTACGCAGTTTTCCAAAGTGGTGGTAAGCAACACCGAGTAAGCGAAGGCCAGACTATTCGCTTGGAAAAGCTAGACGTTGAAACTGGCGCAAGTGTAGAACTTGACAAAGTATTGCTAGTGGCAAACGGCGAAGACGTTAAAGTTGGCGCGCCTTTTGTTAGCGGTGCAAAAGTAACAGCAGAAGTTGTTACTCACGGTCGCGGCGATAAAGTGAATATCGTTAAGTTCCGTCGTCGTAAACATTCTCGCAAGCACATGGGCCACCGTCAGTGGTTCACTGAAGTCAAAATCACTGGCATCAGCGCTTAAGAGTAGGAGAGAGAAGAGATGGCACACAAAAAAGCTGGCGGTTCTACTAAAAACGGCCGCGATTCAGAAAGTAAACGCCTAGGTGTTAAACGCTTCGGTGGTGAGTCTGTACTAGCAGGTAACATCATCGTTCGTCAACGTGGTACTAAATTCCACGCAGGCACTAACGTAGGTTGCGGTAAAGACCACACTCTATTCGCTCTGTCTGATGGCAAAGTGAAATTTGAGACCAAAGGTCGTCATAACCGTAAATTCGTTACTATCGAAGCTGAATAAGCTTCAACGCCAAGCGAATTTCTGAAGCCCTGCCTTTTGGCGGGGCTTTTTATTGTGTCTGGTGATCACCGGTCAATGAGCGTTTGATCAGAGAGGCGCGGAAAGTCGGTCAAAGCAGAAAAATGATCCTAAGATCGATAAGATCGCCATTCACTAATCTGGGATAAGGCTAGTTGCAATAAACGTGCGTTTTAGCAATTGGTGCGGAGAAGTTAGCATGAAGTTTGTAGATGAAGCGATTATTCGCGTCGATGCCGGGGACGGGGGCAATGGGACCGTCAGCTTCCGGCGGGAAAAATATGTCCCTAAAGGGGGCCCAGATGGCGGTGATGGCGGTGATGGTGGTGATGTCTATCTGCTAGCCGACGAAAACCTCAATACCCTGATCGATTATCAGTTTGAGCGCTTTCACTCTGCAGCGCGTGGTGAAAACGGTCGCGGGGGTAACTGTACCGGTAAACGCGGTGAAGACTTGGTACTCAATGTGCCTGTTGGTACCCGGGCTGTGGATGAAGACACGGGTGAGGTGATTGCCGACTTAACCCAACATGGCATGAAAGTGATGGTAGCCAAAGGTGGGTTTCACGGCCTTGGCAATACGCGTTTCAAATCGTCCGTCAACCGCGCCCCACGACAAAAAACCATGGGAACTAAAGGCGAAGTCCGTCAGCTGCGTTTGGAGCTGTTGTTGTTGGCCGATGTGGGGATGCTAGGTTTGCCGAATGCGGGCAAATCGACCTTTATTCGTGCGGTGTCGGCGGCAAAGCCGAAAGTGGCTGATTATCCCTTTACCACGTTAGTGCCTAGCCTTGGCGTGGTTCGTGTCGCGGCTGACAAGAGCTTTGTGGTGGCCGATATTCCTGGTCTGATTGAAGGTGCGGCTGATGGCGCGGGACTGGGGATTCGCTTCTTGAAACACCTGGAACGCTGTCGTGTGTTGTTACATATGATTGATTTGCTGCCCGTTGATGGTACCGATCCGGTCGATAACGCGTTCACCATTATTGATGAATTGAATCAATACAGCGAAAAGCTGGCGGATAAACCGCGTTGGTTGGTATTTAACAAAGTGGATTTGATGCCAGAAGACGAGGCACAGGCGCAAATTGAGCGTGTGTTAGAAGCTCTGGCGTGGGATGACAAATACTACGCGATATCCGCGATTAACAAAGCGAACGTCCAACCGCTTATTTACGATCTGATGGCATCGATCGAGGCGCTACCTGCGCCGAAACCTGAGGTTGAGCCGGAAGATGAGACGGTGGCGTTCAAGTGGGATGATCACCACGAACAGCAGCTCAATCAAAGCGATGACGACGATGATTGGGATGATTGGAACGAAGACGACTACGACGTCGAGATCATCTACAAGCCTTAATCCTAAAAAGCCGTTACGTCTGTAGCGGCTTTTTTTATGTCCGATTTGGCGATAATCTGATCGCAACTTTATTTGCATCAAAGACCGTGGCGAGTCGGTGGTGAATACTGCGAGCAGATAGGCGCAATGTAAGAGGGATTTTTAAGGTGGGAAAGCGGTTAACCGAGCCAGAGCAACGTGCCATATCGCGTTTAGTGATTGAAGTCGGGCAGCGACTGTTACAGCATGGCGCGGAAAGTAAGCTGGTTAGTGATGTAAGCATTCGCTTAGGACGTGCACTAGGGCTCGATAGCGTTGAGCTGGCGTTATCGGCGAGTTCTTTGGTAGTCACCACGCTCAGTCAAGGTCATTGTATCACCACCGCCAGACGTTGCCCCGATCGCGGGATCAACATGAAAGTGGTGACCGATATCCAACGCACGGTCATTTTGGCCGAGAAAGGGATCCTCGATGCTTTGGCGGTGCGCAAGCGCTTAAGTCGGATCGAGCCCTTTCGCTATCCACCTTGGCTGGTGGTGGGGATGATAGGCTTGTCATGTGCGGCTTTCAGTCGATTAGCGGGCGGCGATGCCGTGGTGTTTGCACTCACGTTTATCGCGTCTGCCACCGGCATGCGAGTGCGCCAACTGATTGCCCACCGTCACTTTAATCCGCTTCTCACTTTCGCGGTCACCGCGATGGTCACCACCTTGATATCCAGCGTGGGCACGATAATGGATTGGGGTAACGAACCCTTCCTTATCATGGCCTCATCAGTCTTAATGCTCGTCCCCGGCTATCCGTTGATAAACGCGGTATCAGATATGGTCAAAGGCTTTGTCGATATGGGGATCGCTCGTTGGACGATGGCATCCTTGCTCACCTTGGCAACAGCGCTGGGTATTGTTGGTGCCATGAGTCTTGTGGGGGCATGGGGATGGTTATGAGTTTATTGCTCGCCTTACTGGAAGATATGTTCTTTGCCATGATCCCCGCGGTGGGGTTTGCATTAGTGTTTAATGTACCGGTTAAGGCGCTCAAATACTGTGCCTATGGCGGTGCGGTCGGCCATGGTTTGCGCTTTGTGCTGATGGAATCCGGGGTCGCCATTGAATGGGCCACGCTGGCAGGCGCGACCACGATTGGCTTTTTAGGTGTGTACTGGTCGCAGCGCTTTTTGGCGCATCCTAAGGTGTTTACCGTGGCGGCAATTATCCCGATGATCCCCGGCGTTTACGCGTTTAAAGCGATGATTGCGTTGGTAACCATCAACAATCAAGGCTATAGCCCTGCTTTATGGGCGAGCCTTATTGAAAACCTGACCACCGCGGGGTTCATTCTCTCGGCACTGGCCATTGGCCTTGCGATGCCAGGGTTATTGTTTTATCGTCGCCGACCAGTGATTTGAAGAAAAGGGTACCTGTAATGCGCGTCAGTTTAGTGGCTGCGATGGCAAACGATCGAGTGATTGGCAAGAATAACCAAATGCCGTGGCATTTGCCGGCAGACTTAGCGTGGTTTAAACGTACTACTCTTGGTCATCCTGTGGTGATGGGGCGCAAAACCTTTGAGTCAATTGGTCGTCCGCTGCCCAAACGACCGAACATTGTGATCAGTCGCGACCCGGACTATCAGCCAGAGGGTGTCACTGTCGTGCGCTCGCCAGAACAAGCGCTTAAAACCGTGGCCGAGTATGAGGAGGTCATGGTGATTGGTGGCGGTACCATTTATCAGGCATTTTTGCCCCGTGCTGACCGCTTGTATCTTACCTTTATTGATCTTGACGTCGACGGCGATACCCGCTTCCCGCAGTGGGGAGAAGGGTGGAAGAAAACAGAGGTCGGCTCACATCCAGTGGATGATAAAAACGCCC
Organism: Salinivibrio sp. HTSP; assembly: GCF_003390965.1. Lineage (NCBI taxonomy): Bacteria > Pseudomonadati > Pseudomonadota > Gammaproteobacteria > Vibrionales > Vibrionaceae > Salinivibrio > Salinivibrio sp. HTSP. The sequence goes on along the minus strand of NZ_PXUD01000010.1, from coordinate 78,575 downwards.
ACCCCATCACTTTTACTGTCTGGGATCGTGCCTAAGTAGCGCTATTTTCTGCCGCTAACGTAAAGCAGGCTTTATCTTCCCAACGAAGGAGCGTGAGCTTGCCGCCCCATACGCACCCAGTATCTAGCCCATAAAGCTTGGGCTGGATGGTGCCATTTAACGCCGCCCAATGGCCAAACACCACCGACTGATCAAGCGGCTGGCGCGCTGGCACCTCAAACCAAGGCAATAAACCGCTGTCAGCCGCTTGGCTAGGTGGCAGCTTGCATTGCATGTCCAGGCGACCATCTGGGAAACAAAAACGCATGCGGGTAAAGCTATTGATGATATAGCGATAACGGTCAAGGCCGCTCAGTGATGGATCCCACTGATCGGGGCTGTCGGCATACATGTTTTCCAGCAACCAGCGCTGCTCGTTACTGCGCAGTATCGCTTCTACCTCATTGGCACAGGTGACAGCGGTCTTTTTGTCCCACTGCGGGCTGATGCCTGCATGGGCCAGCAAAAAGCCTCCGTCTGGCGCGGCGACATCCATCAGGAGCGGCTGCTGAGACAACCAGCCGAGGAGTTGATCCCGATCTGGCGCATCAAGAATAGGCTGAGTATTGTCTTTGCCTTTAACGGGTTTTATGCCATGGGCAACGGCCAGCAAGTGCAAGTCGTGGTTACCCAAGACGACGCGCGCCGCGTCCCCGAGCTGATAAAAGAAACGTAACACGTTGAGGGAGTCGGGGCCGCGTGCGACCAAATCCCCAACCGAGTACAAGATGTCTTTATCTGGGGAAAAATCGACCTGAGTGAGAAGCGCACGTAATGTGCGCTCACAACCATGGATATCCCCGACAAGATAGGTCGCCATATGCCTCCCTGTTGGGATTAGTGGAGAATGTTTGGCAGCGCGAGACGAAACGGTGCAATATCGACCTTAAACGACTGATCGTCTTGATCTTGCATGGTATAAAAACCTTGCATTACACCCACAGGCGTCTCGATGATGGTGCCACTGGTGTAGGTGTATTTTTCTCCCGCGGCAATCTTGGGTTGCTCGCCGACAACGCCTTCTCCTTCTATTTCTAGCTCTTTACCATTGGCATCGGTAATGAGCCATTTTCTGCGCATAAGTTGCGCAGGGGCATCGCCGCGGTTTTCAATGGTGACCGTGTATGAGAAGACAAAGCGCTCATTGTCAGGCTCAGATTGGTCTTCCACATATTGTGTCGCGACGTGAATCTCGAATTGCGATTGTTCGGTGGCTTGCAAATCAAGGCTCCTGTTTATGATGAGTGATTGGCATCTAACCAGTTGGCCAAGCTGGAGAACTGCGCCAAGGTCATGTGCTCAGGACGTAAGCTAGGGTCGATACCAAGCTCGGTCAATGTATCGACACTAACCAATGACTTAAAACAGTTACGTATGGTTTTACGGCGTTGATTAAAACCTTCACGACACACGCGCTCTAACCATGACAAATTGGTGACTGGATGTGGCAAGGTTTTGTGTGGCACTAAGCGCACAACCGCGGAGTCCACTTTCGGTGCCGGCTTAAAGGCACTCGGTGGCACCTCCAATACCGGGATCACTTGGCAGTAGTATTGTGCCATGACGGTAAGACGCCCATAGGCTTTGGTGCCAGGACCTGCGGCGAGACGATTCACCACTTCTTTTTGCAACATAAAGTGCATATCTTGCACTTGGTCGGCAAAAGAGAACAAATGGAACATTAACGGCGTAGAGACATTGTATGGCAGGTTACCAAAAATCCGTAGCGGGCCTTGCTTGGCAAGCTCGGCAAAATCAAAGGCCATCGCATCGGCTTCATGCACCGTGAGTTTACGGCCCATGAAAGGATGACTGCGCAAGCGCGCGGCAAGATCCCGGTCAAGCTCTACCACGTTTAGGTGGTCGACCTGCTCTGTGACTGGCTCGGTGAGCGCGCCCAGGCCTGGGCCAATCTCGACTAAGTTCTCGCCGGATTGGGGGTTAATGGCTGATACAATGCCGTCAATGATGTAAGGATCATTGAGGAAGTTTTGCCCGAAACGTTTTCTGGCACGGTGGCCTTGATGGACTTTATCGCTCATGCTTGCTATCTACTAATTCAATGGCGTGGGAGATGGCCGTCCGCAGGCTTCCTGTATCCGCCGTACCGGTACCCGCTAAATCCAGTGCGGTACCATGATCTACTGATGTTCTGACAAAGGGCAGGCCCAAGGTAATATTCACTGAGCGCCCAAATCCTTTGAATTTTAACACAGGTAAGCCCTGGTCGTGATACATCGCCAGTACAGCATCGGCATCTTGCAGGTACTTTTCTTGGAAAAGCGTATCCGCGGGTAGGGGACCGACTAAATCCATCCCTTGTTGGCGTAAATCATCGAGGGCCGGTTCAATGGTGTCGATTTCCTCTGTGCCTAAACAGCCTCCCTCTCCGGCATGAGGATTCAGGCCGCAGACATAAATACGAGGGTTTGCAATCGCAAACTTCTCGCGTAAGTCTTGATGCAAAATGCCGATAACATCGTGCAAGCGCTCACGGGTGATGGCCTTGGAGACATAGGCCAAGGGAATGTGGGTGGTGACCAAGGCGACACGTAACCCTTCAGTGGCGAGCATCATCACCACTTGATTGACATTGGCGTGCTGGGCAAAAAACTCCGTATGGCCGCTAAAAGACACCCCTGCACGGTTGATAATCCCTTTGTGAACTGGGCCGGTGACAATCGCGGCAAACTCACCGCTCATGTTTCCTTCCGCGGCGCGAGTCAGGGTATCGAGCACATAGCGGCCGTTGGCTTCATCTAATTGACCAGGGGTCACCGCCGCACCAATCGGCGTCTCTGCGACGATAAGCTCGCCCGCCTGGTGTGCTTGCGGCTCAGTGCTGGGATCATAGTCTCGCAAGCTGATAGCCAGTCCTAATTGCTTGGCGCGCTCAGCCAGCATTTGCTTGTTCGCGACCGCGACAAGCTGATGAGGCCAAGCATGAAGCGCCATGGCCAAGACAAGATCAGGCCCGATGCCCGCAGGCTCTCCGGGCGTAATCGCGATACGCTCAGCTGTCATCGGTGATCACCTCGACGTAAGCCCCTGCGCGTAGCTCTTGCAGCCAGGCCTGCGCTTCTTCGTTGAACTTTCTATTGAATAGCATGCGGTAAGCGCGATTTTTCACAGCCGCATCGGTTTTATCCACTTCACGACGATCAGTGACTTCGACGATATGCCAGCCATGTACGGTTTTAAACGGTTCGCTGACTTGGCCTTCTGGCAGGGCATCAACTTTCGCCTTAAAGGCGGGTACATAGGCATCGGTGGTGGACCAACCTAGGTCGCCACCATTGACTGCCGAGCCTGGATCGTCGCTGTACTGCTTGGCGAGATCAGCAAAACTTTGCTCACCACGTCGGATTTGATCTGTTAATTGGTTGAGCTCTTTCTGCGCGCCTTTATCACTCAGCACGATCGATGGTTTGATCAGGATATGACGCGCTTTCACTTCGGTGACGGCGACAGTTTCTAGTCCTTGTACATCGTCAATTTTGAGAATATGGAAGCCAACCCCGCTTCTAAACGGCCCGATGATCGCCCCTTTACCTTGGTTGGTGATCTGGTCGGCGAAAATAGTCGGCATTTCCTCTCGGCGCAACCAGCCCCAATCACCGCCGTCTAGCGCTTTAGGGCCTTTGGAGTATTCCATCGCCAGCTCGGCGATATGACCGTCATGGCGCAGGGTATCAACGAGACGGTGAGCTTGTTTTTTGACGCTTTCACGCTCAGCTTTGCTGGCATCGTCGTCTAATTTGAGCTGAATATGCGAAAGTTTGTATTTTACCTTTTGCATCTTTTGCTCATTTAACTGGCTGGCAAGCGTTTCGACTTCTTGCGGTAAAATACTGATTCGGCGGCGTACTTGCGCGTTACGTGCTTCGGAAATGGTAAGTTCACGACGCACTTGTTCACGGTATTGTGCCCATGCGACACCTTGCTCGGCCATTTTTTCTCGCAGGGCTTGCACACTGACAGACTGCTCCTTAGCAATGTTTTCGATTGCTTGTTGCAACTGGCTATCGTCTATCTGGATCCCTAAACGTTTGGCCTCTTGCAGTTGTAGCTCCTCGATAACCAGCCGCTCACGCATTTGCTCTTCAAGCACATCTTGTGGCGGTAATTCGCGATCGCTGTTGGCGGCATTAAGGGTAACGGTGCGACGCATCGCCGCCATATCACTTTGTAATACCACGCCGTCATTGACCACTGCGATCACGCGATCCAGCTCTTGAGGTGCCGCTTGCGTTAAGGGGGTCAGCAACACTAAAACGCCAGTGATGAGGGCGTGACTCCATTTGTTCATGCTTTGTCCACTTCTTTTCATAGGTTCAACAGTCCAGACCACAATAAAGCGGGTTAGTTCTTCAGCGCAAAAGGATTGCGATAACCCAAGGCGTTGCCTGAGTCTGTGCTGAAGTTAAAGCCGCTATCAGCCCCTAGCCCTAGGAGGCTAAATGAGAGGGTGACGTTATTGTCGTATTCTGGGTCTGTATTAATATCAGAGCGTGAGAGTAAGTACTCGTTATAGCTCAAGCCGACCACCCAACAATCAGAGCGATAGGTCAGGCTAAACTGGTTTTCTAGCATCACGTCTTGAGTGAGATCGCGCCAGTATTGGCCTTTAAAACTGAGGCCTCCCCATAGCGGGAAGCCCGTGACCACCCCGGCTTGGGACAGGCCATCATCGGTGAGTGCGCTGATATCTCGGTTCGGCAAGGTAGACTCAATATATTCTTGTGCCACATAGCGATAACTGGTTTGTGCGTAGAATTGTTGGTGGCGATACTCGGCAATCGCGTTACCAAACTGCATTTCACTGAGGTTGCTGTCATATTGCATGGATGCCCGTAAAAACAGGTAGTCATCAATATTGGCTTCCCCTTCGAGGGCCCAAGACGAATAATCGAAGGTTTCTGCATCTTGGTTGGAGGGCTGATCAAAGTAATAAATTTGCCCGAACGACAGGTTGAGTCGCTCTTTATAACCACCGTCGTAAAAACGGGTGGTCGCCCCGTAGGTTAGCTGATTAGCCGGGTTAATATAATCAATGCTGCTAAATTGATTGCCGCGGAATAACCCATAGTAGTCGGTTTGTAAGCGTGCGGTATCGTAACCGCCGCCACTGAAGTTGACCGGGTTATAAATATCCCCTTGTTCCACGTCTTTGATGTACAAATATTGCACTTGAGGCTCAATGGTTTGGCTAAAGTGCCCCCCCATCGCCCAAAAGTTACGCTCTAGTACCACGCCGGAATGCAATCTTACGGTTGGGATTTTACGCTCCACCGATTTACTCAAGGTCGCTGTGGACTCGGCATCTGGCATGGCGTTGTCAAAGCGTTGATCGTAATGGGTGTAGAGCATGCTCGCTTCGGCCGTGGCATTAAACCAAGGACGCGTGAAGGGCATGGTCAAGGTCGGCGCCAGGTGCGTGCGCGTCGCTTCAGGTTTATTGGGGTCGTCATTAGCAAATACACTAAATTGTGCGGGGACGCTGATGTCCAACCATGGCATCACTTGCGGCGCGTAGTAGTTAAAATCCACTTGCGGCATCAAACGATACACACTGGTGTTTTCTGTGAGCGGTTGAAAGTCCCGCACACGCACAGTGCTGTTCCAATCTAAGCCGCGGTAGCTGATTTCACCGGTTTGCAGCAAGGTATTGTCTTCTCGTTTACCCACGTCCGAGTCAATGTTTTGGAAGTAGGTAATGTCACTGACCTTGCTGTAATCGGCTTGATAGCGCCAGTGGCCCTGTACGCCGCTGTGTGTCCAGTTAAAGCCCCAGCGTGCGTCAAGGTCTGGGTTACGCTGGTCATCAGGCATATATTCTGAGTACAACGAGCCTGATCCGAGTGGGGTAAGGTAACGAACATTGGTATTGAGTTGTACGCCGCGTTCCGACATATATTTGGGCGTGATCGTGGCGTCAAGTTGCGGATGGATATTCCAATAAAATGGCGTTTCCATCTCGATACCGTCGCGATCACTCCAAGAGACCGAGGGGTATAAAAAGCCCGTCAGTCGACCGTCTTCGACCGGCACCCGCAGGTATGGCAGATAAAAAACCGGCACATTCATCACCTCAAACCGTGGATGATAAAGGTCAGCAAACAGGCTGCTATCTTCTTTTTCTATCTTAGAAGCAGAAAAACGCCAGCTTTTGTCTTCGTCCGGGCAAGTGGTATAGGTGCCATCTTCCAGTTCGTAGAAGGTGGTACCGTTTTTAAATACCCGCTTAGCTTCCCCTCGCCCTGGCGTACATAGCATCTTGTACTGCGCATTATTGAGCGTGGTGTCTTCGTTTTCTAAATTGGCTTGTAAATAGTCAGACGTCACCATCATTTGGCCGTCATTGAACACCACATCTCCTTGTGCGGTGACGATCCGTTCTGGATCGCGCAAGGTCGCGGTATCCGCGGTCATTTTACGATGGCCTTGGGTCACCTCGACATTGCCGTTGTAGATGGCTTTTTCATTGGTTTGCGCTTCAGCGCGATCGGCCACCACGCGAATGGGTGCATTGTTCACATCTTGGGTTTGCTCACTCGCTGGAATACAGCGCGCCTCGCTATCGGGGCAAGGTTCGCTGGATGTTTCCGCATTCGCAAAAACAAGGGCTGGGCCATAAAGGGCCAGGCTAATCATGGTGGCTAAAAAGCTGCGTGCAGTCGGTGACATTGAAGAAGACATTCCTGTTTTATCTGATTGCGTGGTGTACACGAAGGCAACGCATCAGTATGCTTTGGCTGCAAAATGCGATTATCATAAATCAATTTACGCCCGGCATCACCTGTAAATGTTCAGGGTGTGAAACTAGCAATGAGACCATGGCATGCGACTAAATGGCAAGGTAATTGGTGCAATTCTCGGCACATTGTTGGGAGGCCCAATCGGTTTTCTTCTCGGCCTTTTCTTAGGTCATCAGTTTGATAAAGCGAAACAGCGCGCGCGTTTCGGCGGTTTTGGTGCCCAAGGCCCGCAAGCGCAACGTGTTTTTTTCCACGGTACCTTTGCGGTGATGGGGCATATCGCCAAAGCTAAAGGGCAAGTCACTCAGGACGAAATACGTCTCGCCAGCTTATTTATGGACCGAATGCAGCTGCAAGGTGAAGCCAGGCAGTTGGCCCAGCAGGCGTTCCGTGAGGGCAAAGACAGTGACTTTCCGCTTGATGAGACTCTCAGTAGTATTCGCACCTTAAGTCAGGGGCAGCGTGATTTGTCGCGTGTCTTTTTGGAAATGCAGATACAAGCGGCGTTTGCCGATGGCGAGTTGCACCCTAAAGAGCGGGAACTACTCTATGTGATTGCTGAGAAACTGGGCTTTTCGCCGCAGCAACTGGAGCAACGGTTACGGATGCAAGAAGCCGCGTTTCGCTTCAGCCAAGGTTATCAAGGCGGCTGGCAGCATCAAACCGATGGCCCGGGCGCACCACCACGGCAAAGTGAGATTGATGATGCCTATGATGTGCTAGGGGTTGATGCCAATGCATCCTCTCAAGAAGTGAAAAAAGCGTATCGCAAGCTGATGAATGAGCACCATCCCGACAAATTGATGGCAAAAGGCTTGCCACCAGAAATGATGGAACTGGCCAAAGAAAAAGCGCAAGAGATCCAACAAGCCTACGATGTGGTGAAAAAAGCCCGCGATATGTAGCGGGCTTGTGCGCTAGTCAATCAGAGTGTGTTGCGGCGAGCCGCTTAAAAAACCATCAATGTTATCCATCAGTTGGTTGGCGAGATGGTTAACCGCTTCATCTGCGCCCCATGCGATATGGGGGGTGACCAGCAGGTTAGGCAATGATGCGGCGATCAGCGGGTGAGTATCAGGGGCCGGCTCTTTACTCAGCACATCCAATCCAGCACCGCCAATTTGTCCGCTTTCCAGTGCTTGTAGCAGAGCTTTCTCGTTGACTAAGCCACCACGTCCGGTATTGATCAATATGGCATGCGCTGGCATCAACGCCAGCGTGTCTTGGTCGATAAGATGACGGGTGTTATCGGTGAGTGGGCAATGTAAGGAGAGCACATCGGCTTGGCGTAACACGTGTTCGAAAGGCAGATAGCCAGGCCGGCATGCCTGCGCCCCTCGGTGCTCAGCAAAAACCACCTTCATGCCGACGGCGCGCGCCAGTTGTGCGACGGCCTCGCCTAATGCGCCTTTGCCAATGATCCCCAATGTACTGCCGGCCACACTGCCAATAGGATGAGTGAAAAAGCAAAACTGTCCTTGCTTTTGCCATTCACCGTTTTGTACGTCCCGATGGTATCCGAGCAGTTGTCGCTTAAGGGCAAAAATCATGGCGACGACATGCTCAGGTACCGACTGAGTGGCGTAACCTTGTACGTTGCACACCTGTACCCCACGGGCTTGGCAGGCGGCTAAGTCGACATTGTTTACCCCAGTGGCAGCCACCGCAATCAGTTTGAGATTCGGACAGGCGGCAAGCACCGTCTCATCGATCACCACTTTGTTGGTTATGGCGATATCAGCGTGTTGTAAGCGCGCGATCACATCGCTGGGTTGCGTTTCACCGTAGGCTTGCCAGCGATGCGGATGCTGGGGCGCAGGCAGGACAATATGCGCTGGGATAGTATTGCGGTCGAGAAAGACGATATTGACGGGGTGGTGCTGAGCCATGTTGATCTCCGTGTCTCAATCCATGGCTCTAGGGTGCGAGATATCGCGAGTTTGTGCAATGGTTTCAGCTAGCTGGTTTGTGCGTCCGCCGTTGTGGCTGTATGCGGTGCGGCCAATTGATAGTCACTCGCCAAGCGGTTATTGGGCATCTGGGGATAAAAATCACAAGGAGCTTGGAAATGCATGGCTTCTCCGGTCGCTGGATGCAGAAGGCTAAGCTCGGCAGCATGAAGATGCAGTCGATGGGTATAGGCGAGCGCGTCTGGGCAAGCATAAAACTCATCGCCGACAATGCTATGCCCCAAAGACTGCATGTGGACACGAAGCTGGTGAGAGCGCCCAGTCAGTGGGTACAGAGCCATCAAACTGGTCTGGGAGAAGGTGTGTAAGCAGCGATAGTGCGTTTGCGAGGGCTTACCATGCTCAAAACACACTTTTTGGCGCGGGCGGTTGGGCCAGTCACAAATCAACGGCAGGTCGATAATGCCTTCATGGCTTTCTGGTTGTCCCCATACTTCCGCATAATACAACTTGGTGGGGATGCGGTCGCGAAACTGCGCTTTAAGATTGCGCTCTGCTTCCTTATGGGCAGCAAAGGCCATCACGCCTGAGGTGGACATGTCTAAGCGGTGAACCAGCTCGGCGGAGGGAAATTCGGCTTTCACCCGCGACCATGCGCTGTCGTAATGCTCTGGATTGCGACCAGGATTGGCCAGCAAGCCACTGGGTTTATTGATCACCACCAGATCCGTGTCTTGATAGAGGATATCTAACCAAGGATCCGTCGGTGGATGGTATTCAGTCATTGCCATAGGGTTATCGGGGCCATCAGGCCCCGTCTCACTTTGGTTTATTGGTGGCTAACCACAACAAGGCGCAGCGCATCAAGCTCAATTTGAGCGTGCTGAATATGGTGCGACAAGGTGCTTATCTGCTCGCGTAATGCGTCTAGCTCATCATCACGAATATTCGGATTGACCGTTTTGAGTGCTTCTAAACGCGCTAAGGCTTGTTGGAGCTCGGTTTCCATTTCTTGGTGCGCCCGGGTTTGGATCTCGCCGAGGGCTTTCTCTGCCAGTGGTTCGCTTTTCTCAATCAGGTTGTGGATCTGGCTTTGTACCGAGTTAACCATTTTACTGCCGAGGTGGCGATTTACCGGACTGAGCTGGCGATGGAAGCTTTCGAACTCGACATTGGTGGACAGATCATTGCCGTTGGCATCAAGCAGCAATCGCACGGGCGTTTGCGGTAAAAAGCGGTGGATACCGCTCGATTTCGGCGCCTGGGCGTCAATGGTGTAGATAAGCTCGACAAACAGCGTGCCTACCGGCAGTGACTTGTTTTTGAGCAGTGATACCGCGGTAGTGCCGATGTTTTCGCTCAGCAGCAAATCAATGCCGCCTCGAACAATCGGGTGCTCCCAAGATACAAACTGAACATCTTCGCGACTCAATGCGGTATCGCGGTCAAAGGTAATGGTGCAGCCATCGGCAGGCAGTCCTGGATAGCTGGGTACCATCATGTGTTCAGACGGTTTGACCACCAAGGCATTCTCGCCTTTGTCATCTTGGTTAACACCGATGGTATCAAACAGCCCCAAGGTGAAAGTGACCAAGTTAGTGTCGCCATCCTGCTCGGCAATGGTGTTTGCCAGTTGGTTAGCGGCTTCCCCACCGTGGGAGTGCATTTCGAGGAGCTTATCTCGGCCTTCTTCCATTTCTGCTTTTAAGCGCTGATTCATTACTGCACTGTCACTGATCAGCGCCGACAGCGCGTCATCCTGTTGATTGGCCGCGAGCAGCGTTAACAAGGTCTCGCCATATTGCTCAAACACCGCGCGGCCGGTGGGGCAGGTATCTTCAAACGCGTCTAAGCCTTCGTGATACCAGCGCGCCAAAATGGTCTGAGCGGTACCTTCAAGATACGGCACATGAATGGCAATATCTTGCGTCTGGCCAATACGGTCAAGACGGCCGATACGCTGCTCAAGTAAATCGGGGTTCATCGGTAAGTCGAACATCACTAGCTGATGGGCGAATTGGAAGTTGCGCCCCTCCGATCCAATTTCCGAGCAGATCAAGACCTGCGCGCCCCCCTCTTCTTGGGCAAAGTAAGCCGCGGCTTTGTCACGCTCAACAATCGACATCCCTTCATGGAATACAGTCCCGCGAATACCTTCGCGCTCACGCAGCGCTTGCTCTAGGGTCAGTGCGGTTTGCGCCCGCGAGCAAATAATCAGCACCTTCTCGCTGCGGTGGGCTTTTAGGTAATCCAACAGCCAATCAATACGTGGATCAAAGCACCACCAGCTCGCGCTATCCCCTTCAAACTGTTGATAGATATCTTCTGGGTATAGGTTTTGTACCGCCTTTTGTTCACTCGAACCTGTGCTGCCCATCATGCCGGCGACCCGCATGGCGGTTTGGTATTGACTGGGTAGCGCGAGTGGATGCATATGCAGGCGGCGGCTGGGGAAGCCGCTAATGGCCGCTCGGGTGTTACGGAACAAGACGCGTCCAGTGCCGTGGCGATCCATCAGATCATCAATCAGCTGTTGGCGCGCCTGGGCGTTTTCTTCTGCGTCGTCACTGTGCACTTGGGCCAAACGTGCTGACAGATCTTCGTGTTGCAATAGCTGACGTATCCCAGCTTGTGCCGCGTCGGTCAGTGGCGTATCGTCCAGCAGCGCTTCCACCGCCTCAGCCACGGGCGCGTATTGTTGGGCTTCTTCAACAAAGGCGTCGTAATCATAGAAGCGATCGGGGTCGAGCAGGCGCAAGCGGGCAAAATGGCTTTGCTGGCCCAATTGCTCTGGTGTCGCGGTGAGCAGCAATACGCCAGGGGTGTGCTCAGCGATGCTTTCAATAATTTGATATTCGCGGCTCGGCGCATCAGGTGCCCACGTGAGGTGATGGGCTTCGTCGACCACCAATAAATCCCAATGGGTATCACACACTTGTTCCACCCGGCGGCGGTTTTTGCGCAGAAACTCCAGTGAGCACAACACCAATTGTTGGGTATCAAAGGGGTTGGGGGCGTCGGCGAAAGCCTCCACACAGCGCTCTTCATCGAAAATCGAGAAATGCAGATTAAAGCGGCGCATCATCTCCACCAGCCATTGATGCTGTAAGGTTTCGGGCACCACAATCAGTACACGTTCCGCGCGACCCGCTAGCACTTGCTGGTGGATGATCATCCCTGCCTCAATGGTTTTCCCCAACCCCACTTCATCGGCGAGCAGTACGCGCGGTGCATGACGACGACCGACTTCATGGGCAATGTAAAGCTGATGGGGGATCAGGCCAGCACGCATGCCGGTTAAACCGCGTAATGGGCTGCGCAGTTGCTGGTGCTGATTGGTCAGCGCGCGATAACGCAGGGCAAAACGGTCCATACGATCGAGCTGGCCAGCAAACAGTTTGTCTTGCGGCTTGTTGAAGCGAATTTGGTGGCTGAGTAAGATCTCACGCAGTGCGACCTCATCTTCCCCTGTGTCGGTACGCTGGCCGTAATAGGTCAACACCCCATCGTTTTCTTCAATGCGCGAGACGGTCATGGTCCAGCCCTCGTGACTTTCTACCTCATCGCCGGGGTTGAACATCACCCGGGTCACGGGCGCATCATGGCTGGCGTACAGCCGTGTTTCATCACTAGCAGGAAACATTAGGGTCACGGTACGGCCATCAACGGACACCACGGTGCCGAGTCCAAGATCATGCTCCGTATCACTGATCCAACGTTGTCCAAGCGCAAATGACATAAGGGAAAACCTCTGAATTAACTCGATTGTCGAAAGACGCGGCGCCGTTGACGACGGCACCGTTTAAATACTCTGCTATTCAGTGTGGCACTGAAAAAATTGGCCGCCAATAGTACTCGAACTTGTGAGGAGGGTCACGATGAAACTCAATCAATAGTGGCAAAGAGGTAGATTGACATACAAACGTCATCAAGTGACGGCAAAGATAAAAGCGTGAGCTGGCGCAGTAAAACAAGTTGGGCGCATCCCAACGGCCAGGTCTACGCTTATTTTAAGCGCTGTCACCGACAGTGAACTGCCGACACAGGAGGTGCCTATGGGCGACGCCGACCGGAAGCTGTTTGTACTTGATACTAATATTCTCCTCCACGAGCCTTTCTCGATTTACTCTTTCCAAGAACACGATGTCGTGATCCCCATGACCGTCCTCGAAGAACTTGACCGGATTAAAGATAGCAAACGCGATGTTTCACGGGATGCGCGTGTGGCGATCCGTGCGCTGGAAGATATTTTTAAAGAGGCCACTCCTGACGAAATTGGCGAGGGCATTGCCGTTGGCAAAGGCGATGCGACAGGGACGGTGTCGATCCTCGCTGATTTTGAGATCAAAGAAACCGTCCATGCCTTTGCCGATAAAGCGGGTGATAACCGCATACTCAATGCGGTGTTGTATCTGCAAACTAAGCGCTCACCCCGCAAAGTGGTATTGGTGACCAAAGACATCAATATGCGCCTGCGCGCCAAAGGGGCGGGAGTGATGTATGTGGAGGACTACCGCACCGATCAGCTGATTGATGATGTGCGATTGCTAACCAAAGGCTTCCATCAATTTGCAGGCAGCTTTTGGGATAAAGTGGGAGAATGTAATAGTCAAGCCTATGGCACAGAGACCCTACATACGTTGCCGTCAGAGCTTCTCGATACGCCGTTTGTTAACCAATACCTGTTAGATGACAGTGACGATTTTGCCGCGCGTGTGCAAGCCATTGATGGCGATAAAGCGGTGATTAAAGATCTGAGCCGAGAGCGATTGATGCATCGCGCTGCGTGGGATGTGAAACCGAAAAATATCTACCAAGGGATGGCGATGGATGCGTTGCTCGATCCGAGTATCGACTTGGCGATCCTCACCGGTCCGGCAGGTTGTGGTAAAACCATTCTGGCGATGGCCGCCGCGCTGGAGCAGGTGGTAGAAAAAGGGATGTACGATAAAATCATCGTAACCCGCAATACCCCAGATATTGGCGAGTCAATTGGCTTTTTGCCGGGCTCCGAAGAAGAGAAAATGTTGCCTTGGCTAGGAGCCGTGACCGATACGCTAGAAGCCTTGCACATGCACGATGAGTGCACCGATGGCTCGATGCGTTACATTATGGAGAAAGCGAATCTGCAGTTTAAATCGATTAACTTTATGCGTGGCCGCTCGATTCAAAACGCGTTCGTGATTTTGGATGAGTGCCAAAACCTCACCGCCTCTCAGCTTAAAACCATTATTACTCGGTGTGGGGAGGGGACCAAGTTGGTGTGCTCGGGGAACTTGGCGCAAATCGATTCTTCGTATTTGACCCCAGTGACATCTGGGCTGACCTATATTGTTGAGCGGTTTAAAAACTTTGAAGGCAGTGCGTGTGTGTACCTCAATGGCGTGGTGCGCAGTCGCTTGGCTGAGTTTGCCGAAGAGAATCTATAGCTGATATCAGGTGGCGGTTATCAGGCCGCCACCTTCATCCATTGCCTAAAACAATTCAACATCGTCCTCGGCGACAAAGGTTTTGACCACCCCAGACTGCAGTAAATCATCATAAAAAGCGACTTGGTTACGGCCATTTTGTTTGGCGTGATAAAGCGCCTGATCGGCATAGCCTAAGATGACGCTGGTGCTCAGCTGTCCATGTTCAATCCGTGTCGCGCCCATGGAAATGGTCACGGTTTGGGCGGCACCAAAGTCTCGCGCGTTGACATTGGCAATAAAGGCATTGGCCTTTTGTTCGGCCATGGCCCGCGAGCAGGGCTGAAATAGCACTACAAATTCATCGCCGCCATACCGGAACAAGGTGTCTTGTGAAGAGAAGCTCTGGCGCATTAGTGAAGCCAGTAACAAGATGACCTCGTCACCAAACACATGACCAAAATTGTCATTGACCTGCTTAAAGTGGTCGACATCGAAAATGCACACCCAAGGTGAGAGAGCGCTGTCAGCGTCACTGTCTGGCGTCGCCTCGCTTTGCGCTAAGCGATCACATATCAGATCCAGCTTTTTAGATAAGACTTTACGATTAAATAAGCTGGTAAAGCTGTCACGTTCGCTCGCCATAATAATCTGCTGGTAGTTCTCATAAATGCGCGTGAGTCCGGCCACCAAAGCACGTTGATCCTGGCTAAGGCTTTTGGCGCGGCCGCACAAAATACTGCTGACCCCATCTTCTTTCTCATAATAGATGGGAACGGCAATCAATACATGATCATGAGTGTGGTGTTGAATAACCGCTTGGGACGCAAGGCACTCTGCCAAAAGTGCGTCAATTTGATGGATATTCTCTTGCTGAAACGCACTGTTGTCGTTGGTGCCGAGTACGGTAAAGGCAGGCTGCATATCATCGCAGTAATCAAGCAGTACGACTTCGCCTACCGGAGTAAGCTCGGTAATCGAGGTCAGCAAGCTCTTAGTAATCGCGTCGACTTCCGTTTTAGCGGTAAAGTCGACGATCGAGTCGAGAATCTGGATACTGCTGGCGGCCACAGGACGCCTCCTTGGAATCTACCGTGTTTTCCTTAGTATAGAAGCCTATCAGGGGGATGCCACCCAAAACGAATCGTCAGCGGTGCCCATGTAAGCTTGCATCATTTCTGGCGGATGATTGAGCGCCTCAATCGGACGATGAAGACGAACTTGTCCCTCATCGAGATAAAGAAATTGAGAGGCAATGGCTTGGGCATCTTCGGGATGGTGAGTGACCATCACCACCGTCGTGCCTTGTGCTTGGGCGGTACGCTTGACCAATGCCAGCATATCCTTTTTTAGCGCAGGGTCGAGCGCTGAAAAGGGCTCATCGAGCAGCAATAAAGGCTGGTTACGTGCGATGCTTCTACCCAAGGCGATGCGTTGGCGTTGGCCGCCTGATAGTTGACCGGGCAGACGTGGCAGATAGTCATTTAAACCCACGGCGTGGGCCGCCTGGTGAATGCTGTCACGCTGGGAAGCGGTGAGTTTCAGTGATGGTGACAAGCCAATGGCCATATTGTCGAATACCGACAAGTGAGTAAAGACGTTGTGCTCTTGAAACAAGATAGACAATGGCCGCTGGTGGGCGGGCGTCGTGGTGACGGGCTTGCCATCAATGGTGATCTCGCCACTATCTGGCGCGATCAGCCCGGCAATCAAGGATAACAAGGTGCTCTTTCCCGCCCCGCTTGGGCCGAGCACAGCCACAATCTCCCCCGGCGCTATCTTGGCATCAAAGATCATCCAATCTTGCTGGTAACGGTAATGGACATTGGAAAGCGTTAACATGCGTGTCTCCATTGGATAAGGCGCGTAAGCAGGGCATAACATCCCAAGCTGGTGAGCAGTAACAGCATCGCTGCAGCAGCACCGGCTTCCATTTGGTAACTGCCCATTAAGCGAAATAAATACAGGGGCAGGGTTTGAAAGTTTTGGCTGCCAAATAGGGCTATCGCACTAAGATCGCCCATCGATAACACAAAACTGACCGCGACACCGCGTGCAATCGGTGCACGTAAACAGTCCCACTCAATCAGACGTAAACGCGTGATGCCTCTTACGCCTAAGGTGGCGCACAGATTATGGTAAGACTGGGCAACCTGAAACGCGGGAGCACTTAATACTTTTATGAGATAAGGCAGCGCCATCAGGGCGTTCACCGCCATCACTAGCCACAGCGCTAAACTGAATACGTCGCTAAACTGGCGAAACAGCAAAAAAAGCCCGGTACTGAGCACGATGCTCGGGACCACCAGGATAATGGCTCCTAGCGTTTCTATCCCATCCGCCTGTTTTTTGCGTCCATGTAAGCGCCAGTGGCGGCTAGCGAGGATCACTGCGGCTGCAAGCACAAAGGCAAAGCTGGTTGCCCCTGAGGCAATGGCGAGGGAGTGCAGTGTTGCCTGCCACAGTGCGCCATCGCCGAGTACCGCTAATGCGCTGGGGTTGAGCCCACGTGCAATCACCACGCCCAGTGGCGGTAACACCAGTATCAAAACGAGGCCAATCCATAGACTGTCCCAGCATTTGGCGGCACGGCTATCCAAAGAGGCGGGAAGAGGCAGCACTTCACTGGGTGTACTCGGCAGCGGGCGCGTCAAGGTTTGCACGGTAAATGCGATGGCGCCACACAAGAGCATTTGCCAAAGCGCAAGGACAGCACCCGTTTGTAAATCGAAATCAAAATGAATGGCTTGGTAAATGGCTAGCTCTATCGTGGTGGCTTTAGGTCCGCCACCCAGTGCCATCACGGTGGCGAAGCTGGTAAAGCACAACATAAACACCAGCCCGACGATATGAGGCAAGCTTTGGCGTAAATACGGCCATTCTAAATGCTTAAAGCGCTGCCAGCCTTTCAGCCCTAGCTGGGTAGCAAGACGACGTTGATCAGCGGGGATCCCCTCTAACGCTTGCACCATGAGTTGGGCGGAAAATGGCAGATTAAAAAACACATGCGCGAGCAAAATGCCACTTAAACCATAAATAGAAAATGGCATCGACGCATCAATGTGCGCGAAGGCTTGCGCAATCCAGCCGCTGCGGCCATAGATGGCAACCAGTCCAAATACGCCCACCAATACCGGTAGCACCAAGGTCATGGCGAATAGCTTAAGCAGCCATGCCTTGGCTGGAAACTGCCGGCGATACAGGGCGTGGGCGACGGGTATCGCAAGCCCAACGCTGAGCACCACAGATAAGGTCGCCTGCTTAAAGCTAAAGTAGGTGACATGGCGCAGGTAGGTATCTTGCCACAACGCGGTGAGCACTAGGTCGTGGCTGTGAGAGAACAGCGCCCAGAGTGCGCTGCCAATCAAAACCACGACTAAGCTGGCCGCCATACTGCCCGGCCAGGTTCGAGAAGGGTTGAGCATCTTGGCTATTCAACCAGCGCGGTTTGCCAGTCACGCACCCATTGCTGGCGATTGCCCATCACTTCATCAGGCTGATACAGCAGGCTTTCCTCCGGCTTGTCTAAAGTGTAGAAGGCATCAGGCAGGTTGACATCGGTTACCGGATACATCCACTGCGTGGTTGGGAGCACAGACTGAGCTGCATCACTGAGCATAAATTGTAAAAACGCGTCTGCACGTTCCGGTTGATCCGTGTAGGCTGATTTTGCCACCACTTCGATTTGCATGTAGTGGCCTTCTTCAAACATGGCAGCGGCAAAGCGGTCGTCCTCATCGGCAACCCGGTGATAGGCCGGTGAAGTGGTGTAAGAAAGCACCATGTCGGCTTCTTTGTTAAGAAACATATTATAGGCCTCGGTCCAGCCTTTGGTCACGGTAATGGTGTTATCAGCCAGTTCGCGCCATGCTTGTTGGTTGTCATCGCCATACACTTTTTGGATCCAGAGCATTAAGCCTTGGCCTACCGTTGATACGCGCGGATCTTGGTAAATCACACTGATATCGTCGCGCTCTTCAATCAAGGCTTTGAGGCTTTTGGGCGGGTCGAGCAAGCGGGTAGTGTCGTACACAAAGGCAAAATAGCCGTAATCGTAAGGGATAAAGTAGTTGTTGTCCCACCCGCCAGGCACTTGCAGGCGCTCAGTATTGACTGCATGCTCAGCAACAATGCCGCTGCGCTCGGCTTCTTTCATTAAATTGGTATCCATACCCAGCACGATATCGGCTTGGGTGGTTTCCCCTTCAATGCGTAAACGATTGAGCAAAGCGGCGCCATCATCGAGAGACACGAATTCCAGTTGGCAATCGCACTGTTTTTCAAATTCGGCTTTGATTTTGGGCCCTGCGCCCCATTCGGCGATAAAGGAGTCATAGGTATACACGGTGAGTGGGTCCGCGGCGCGGGCACTGAGTGATAACAGCGACAGAGAAATCAGAGTGAGAACAGAGGTAAAAACTTTCACAGCACGCTCCTAAGTTGGGCGTGGGTGTTGAGGCAAGTTGATGGCAACATCAAGTCTCAATCCCTACGCCAGTGTTAGCTGGATCAGGTTCGATGGGTCTAGCGCAGTGCGCAATCTCAGCCATGAGGCTCCCCAATGAGTACCAAGCCATTGTACTGATTGGCTTAGGGTTAACCAAGCCTTTTAGTCAGCGAGTTGGTTAAGGTCCCAGTTGTAGTCGTGTTCCAATGTTGCCTCTTGTGGCAATGGAATATCGCGATACTGGTTTATGTGAGCGATCACGCCTTGCTTATCGCCACCAAAATCAGCCTCAAACCACTCATAGATAGAAGAAAGCTGCCATTGATCGCCTTGCTGACTTACCCCTTTGTCGCTATTAATAAAACCATAGGCCGCTTGTTCGAGCTGTGCCTCAAGCGCGTTTGCTTGGAAGGCCTTAGGTTGCAGGTTTGGACAACCCAAACTGGCACAGTTAACCGCATAGTGGGTACGCGGATCTTGCCATAGTGGGCGCAGAATGCGGTGCTCAATATCATTCAAGGTAAGGGGTTCACCTGCCACCGTGACCACCTCATCATCCCAAGGTCCAAAGCTAAATAGCCCACCGAGTTTGGTGATGGAACTGACCGGATAGGCCTCCAAAATCAGCGTCACCGTGACCGCATTGTAAAGGTTGACCCAATACGCGTATTGCTCGTTTTTGGTCAGGGTACGCGGGTCGCGCGCGGTGAGCATGCGGATATAATGATCGAGGGCTTTCTTGTCAGCGTCGGTGACCGCCGCATAGTTAAATAAGGTGTGCTGCCCCTGAGGCTGCAAATACTTATCGAGCAATACTTGCCAAGTGTGATGAGTGAAGGTTGCCTGGCTGTCAGGGTTATGGGCATCCCACATCGCCCAATACTCTGCTTTGGGGGCCGCTTGGCTAAACAGCGGAAAAACCAAACAGAATAGAAGTATCAAACGTTTTTGCATTGCCCGTCCTTATTTTCAGCAAGCCTTCTTTTCAGACTAGACCAAGCAAATGCGTTGTTGGTTTCATGGTGAATGGAAAAAAGTGGGGCTTGACCAATAAGCGCGGCGAGGATCGCGCTTATTGGTGGAGTGGGCTAAAGCGGGGATTTATGACAAAAAGTCCGGGATGCGCTGCTCAAAGCGCGAGATCTCAGCATCGTGCTGTAGGGTTAGGCCAATGCTATCTAAGCCTTCCAACAGGCAATGACGACGAAAATCATCCATTTGGAAGCTAAAGCAGTGCTCACCGGCTCGAATGGTTTGGGCGGGCAAATCCAGGGTTACCGTCGCGCCTTCATTTTCGGCTACATACGCAAATAAAGCATCGATTTGGGCTTCTTCAAGGGTCACCGGTACCATTTGGTTGTTGATACAGTTGCCATAGAAAATATCGGCAAAACTGGGGGCGATAATCACTTTAAAGCCGTAATCATCCAGCGCCCAGGGGGCATGTTCGCGTGACGAGCCACAGCCAAAATTCTCGCGGGTGAGTAGCACGCTTGCCTCTTGGTAGCGCGCTTGGTTAAGCACAAACTCGGGGTTCGGTTGCTTGCCCGCATCGTCTAAAAAGCGCCAATCGTGAAACAGGTGCTGACCAAAGCCAGTACGGGTGACTTTTTGCAAAAACTGTTTGGGAATGATCGCATCGGTATCGACGTTCGCCGCATCCAATGGAGCAACAATGCCGGTGTGAGTGTGTATGCCTGACATAAGGCCTCCTTATAATTGGTTAACGTCGACAAAATGACCCGCGATAGCAGCAGCGGCGGCCATCGCCGGGCTGACCAAGTGGGTGCGGCCTTCACGGCCTTGGCGGCCTTCAAAGTTACGGTTGCTGGTGGACGCGCAGCGCTCTTTGGGGCCCAAGCGATCGTTGTTCATCGCCAAACACATTGAGCAGCCGGGTAAGCGCCACTCAAAGCCCGCCTCGCGGAAAATCACATCCAGCCCCTCTTGCTCTGCTTGGGCGCGCACTTGCTCGGACCCAGGCACCACCATGGCATGGACGCTATCTGCCACGCGTCGTCCTTTGGCGACCGCGGCGGCCGCGCGCATGTCTTCAATCCGTGAGTTGGTGCAAGAGCCGATAAAGACCTTATCAATGCTGATTTGGTTGATAGCTTGTCCCGGTGTCAGTCCCATGTATTTTAGCGCGCGCTCTGCTGAGTGGCGTTCAATCGGATCGGTCATTGTCTCAGGGGCAGGCACGGTATCATGCACACTGACCACTTGGCCGGGGTTAGTGCCCCAAGTGACTTGATGATGGATTTGACTGCCATCGAGGGTGACCACGCGATCAAACTGTGCATCGGCGTCCGAGTGCAAAGTTTGCCAGTGAGCGACCGCTTGCTGCCATTGCTCGCCTTTAGGAGCAAATTTCTTGTCTTTTAAATAGGCAAAGGTGGTGTCATCCGGCGCGATCAGGCCAGCTTTGGCGCCTAATTCGATGGCCATGTTGCAGACCGTCATGCGTCCTTCCATCGACAAGGCGGTGATCGCGTCCCCACAAAACTCCACCACATGTCCGGTGCCGCCTGCGTGGCCGACTTTACCAATAATCGCTAGAACAATATCTTTGGCGGTGATCCCGGGGGCAGTTTTGCCCGTGACTTCAATTTTCATCGTGCGGGCGCGGGATTGCTTAAGCGTTTGGGTGGCGAGTACGTGTTCGACTTCTGAGGTGCCAATGCCAAAGGCCAGAGAGCCGAAGGCACCATGCGTCGCGGTGTGCGAATCACCACAGACGATGGTGGTGCCGGGCAGGGTAATGCCAAGCTCGGGGCCCATCACATGGACAATGCCTTGGTAAGGATGATTTAAGTCGTACAGGGTGACACCGAACTCTTCGCAGTTTTTGGCTAGCGTCTCCATTTGGATGCGCGCCATTTCTCCTGACGCGTGAATGTCTTTGGTTTCGGTGGAGACATTGTGATCCATGGTAGCGAAGGTTTTGCTCACTTGGCGCACCGGACGCCCTTTTTCCCGCAGGCCATCAAAGGCTTGTGGGGAGGTCACTTCGTGTACCAAATGACGATCGATATACAGCAGTGGCGCTTCGCCCGGCTGCTCGGTGACCACATGGGCTTGATAGATTTTTTCATACAAGGTCTTGGCGCCTTGCTGAGTGTTTGCATTCGACATAGCTCGTATCCTTACGGGTAATTATTCTGCGCCTTGGCGGATATAGGCGGCGATACGATCGCCCATTTGTTCAGTACTCAATGCAGGATGGTTGCCTGCCAGGTCGGCGGTCAGCTCACCGGCCGCCAGTGCTTGGCTGACTGCATGCTCAATCGCACAGGCTGCGTCTTCTTCGCCTAACGAGTAGCGCAACATCAACGCGGCGGAGAGAATTTGTGCGACCGGGTTGGCGATATTTTTCCCCGCGATATCGGGGGCAGAGCCGCCGGCGGGCTCATACAAACCAAATTTACTCGCGTTCAAACTCGCGGATGGCAGCATGCCCATTGAGCCGGTGATCATGGCGCATTCATCCGAAATAATGTCGCCGAAAATATTCGAGCACAGCATCACATCAAATTGCGATGGGTCTTTAATCAGCTGCATGGTGGCGTTGTCGATATACATATGGCTTAAGTGGACATCTGGATAGTCCTTGGCCACCTCTTCCACGACTTCACGCCACAGCATCGAGCTTTGCAACACATTGGCTTTATCGATTGAGCACACTTGCTTGTTACGCAACTGAGCCGACTGGAAGGCGATACGGGCGATACGCTCAATTTCATAGCGATGATAAACCTCGGTATCAAACGCTTTTTCCTCGCGGCCTTCGCCTTCGCGCCCTTTGGGCTCACCAAAATAAATCCCGCCGGTCAGCTCTCGCACCACCACGATGTTAAAGCCTTGGTCGGCAATATCGGCGCGCAGTGGGCAAAAGCCTTCGAGACCGGTATGGATTTGCGCCGGACGCAAATTACAAAAAAGACCAAAGTGCTTGCGTAACGGCAGCAAGGCACCGCGCTCCGGTTGCTCAGTGGGCGGTAAATGCTCCCACTTTGGGCCGCCCACTGAACCAAATAAAATCGCATCGGCTTTTTCACATCCCGCCAAGGTCTGCTCGGGCAGCGGCGAGCCATGGGCGTCAATCGCGGCTCCCCCCACCGGATAATGCTGACGCTCCAAAGTGAGTGAGAATCGCTCGCTAACTGCATCAAGCACCTTCTCGGCTTGCGTCATGACTTCGGGGCCGATACCGTCGCCGGGTAAGAGTGCAATCTGGTGTGCGCTGGCCATGGTTATACTGTCTCCTGTTTCAAGTGGGATTGTTCCTTAATCTGAGAGATTTTGTCGGCGCGATAGATGGCATTGATCACATGCAATAACGCTTCGCCTGAGGCCTCGATGATGTCGGTTGACACCCCGGTGCCGTGATATTTACGACCCTTGTAGTTGGCAATGATGTCAGCTTGGCCGAGGCCATCTTCCCCTTCCCCTTTGGCGGTCAGATCAAATTTATCCAGCTCAATATCATAATCGGTAATGCGGTAAATACACTGATACAGCGCATCGACGGGGCCGTTGCCAGTGGCTGCTTCGTGCTTCTCTTCATCGCCACATTGCAACTTGATGCTGGTGGTTGCCATTAAGCTGCCCGATTGCACGCCCAAATAGTTCAGCTTATAAAAGTCGTCCTCTTCTTTAAGATTATTGAAGAACATCAAGGCTTCTAAATCGTAATCGAATACCTGACCTTTGCGATCCGCCAGCTGTAAGAATGACTGATACAAGGTGTCTAAATCGTAGTCTTGTTCGCTGTAGCCAAGGTTATCCATATGGCTTTTCACCGCGGCACGGCCGGAGCGACTGGTCAGGTTAAGCGCTTTTTTGCCCAAACCAATCGACTCTGGCGTCATAATTTCGTAGGTGTTTTTGTTTTTCAGCATGCCATCTTGGTGGATACCGGAGGAGTGGCTAAAGGCATTGGCGCCGACGACGGCTTTATTGGGCTGAATAGGCATGTTGCAAAGCTGGCTAACCAACTTGCTGGTGCGGGTAATTTCGGTGTGGTTCAACCCTGTTTCTACACCTAACAAGTCGGCGCGGGTTTTTAAAATCATCGCAATTTCTTCCAGCGCGCAGTTCCCCGCACGTTCACCGATGCCATTGATAGTGCCTTCCACTTGGCGGGCGCCAGCTTGCACCGCGGCAATAGAGTTGGCGACCGACATCCCCAAATCATCATGGCAATGGACAGAAATCACCGCTTTGTCGATATTAGGCACGCGGTTAAACAAGGTCGCAATGATATCGCCGAATTCACTGGGAACCGTGTAGCCGACGGTATCGGGAATATTGACTGTGGTCGCGCCGGCATCGATCGCCGCTTCGACCATACGGCATAAATTATCAATCGGGGTGCGCCCGGCATCTTCGCAGGAAAACTCTACATCGTCGGTGTATTGGCGCGCATGTTTGACGGCGCGTACCCCCATCTCGACCACGTCATCATAGCTGCGGCGAAGCTTGTCTTTTACATGGATGGTTGAGGTGGATAAAAAGGTGTGGATACGAAAGGCGTCAGCGGCTTTGAGGGACTCGGCGGCCACATCGATGTCTTTGGGGACCGCGCGAGACAAGGCACAAACGCGCGCATGTTGCATATGCTCGGCGATAGTGCGCACGGATTCAAAATCGCCCGGTGAGGAGACAGGAAAACCGGCTTCAATAATGTCTATCTTCATGCGGTCCAAGGCTTGGGCGATCTGCAATTTCTCTTTGACGGTTAAACTGGCTGACAGCGCCTGCTCGCCGTCGCGTAAGGTGGTATCAAACAGAATGACTTGGCTGTTCTCGCTCATGGGTGACTCCCTGTTGTGTTTGCTGGCCGCTTTGAAGGGCTCTTTAATTGGCGCTTGATGTTATTTTGGCGACGTTAGATACAAAAAAACCCGCGTCTGGCGCGGGTTTTTGAGATTTGGCATTCACTGTTTTCTGCCCAAAACCTACCCGCGCGACTGGGTCACGATAAGAAGGAGGATGAGGCGTAGGTGAAACAGTGTCATGCTGATGTCCGTCAGTAAATATTCTGTTACCAGAAATAACAGAGCGATGGGGAAAGCGTCAATCTGAAAAAAACAAAACCCGTTTTCTGCGCAATGCAAAGGTAAAAAACTGGTTAATTAAACTGGATTTAAAACTAAAAGTTAGATTTTTGTGCTGTGCTCTGGCGCGGCTTTATCCAGTCTTCATTATTTTTACTTGTCCCAACGTCCCTGAGATCAAGCGGCGACGTAAATTCATCGAGATGACCCAATAACGTCACCGACCTGTCATACCGGCTGACTAGAGTTTAACCATCAGCTCGCCGCATTGGGAGGCAGGATGAGAAGCTTTACCGCGATTCAACGCTTCGATCACACGGTGTCGACCTTTTGTCTATCGCATCGCTTTAGCGCTGGCACAGCAAAAATAGCCCGTGCCGTTTCCCGTTCCGGTGACGGCCCCCTCTATTTGGTGATTGGCTTCACGGCTTGGTGGCTTCATGAGGCGGTCGGGCTCTGGTTTTTGCTCACCGGACTGACGGCTTTTGCCATCGAGCTGCCGATTTACTGGGTACTTAAACGCAGCTTTCGGCGCGCACGCCCTTCGCAGTTGCCCGCCTTTATCACGCCTTCCGATCTTTACAGTATGCCATCAGGCCATACGGCCGCCGCTTTTCTCATGGCCTCATTGCTGAGCACCTTCTTCCCTTCGTTAACCCTTTTGGTGTTCATTTGGGCCAGCCTAATCGGTATTTCGCGCGTGCTACTGGGCGTGCACTTTGTGAGCGATATCGTGGTGGGCGCTGGATTAGGGCTGATGTGCGCGACGTTGGCACACAGTATCACTTTCGATCTTTACGGAATAACAGGTATTTAATGAAGCTTTTATACGGTGTTCAGGGAACCGGTAATGGGCATATATCGCGTGCCCGTGCGATGGCGCGTGCCTTGGCCGGATACGATGTCGACGTCGATTTTGTTTTTTCCGGGCGGCCTGCCGAGCGCTATTTTGATATGGCGCCATTTGGCGATTATCGCACATTTACTGGGATGAGCTTTGTCAGCCGTGATGGCAAAATTGATATGCTCGCCACCGCGCGACACAATCACTTGGCGCAGCTACGACGCGATATTCGCCAGCTTGATGTATCAGGCTACGACAAGGTCATCTCTGATTTTGAACCCATCAGTGCGTGGGCGGCGCGCCGGCAAGGGGTACCATCGGTGGCGATCAGCCACCAAGCGGCGTTTTCTCACGCGGTGCCCAAACATGGAGAAACGCTGATCAATCGCATGATCATGCGTTATTTTGCTCCAACAGACTATGCCATTGGCTTGCACTGGTATCACTTTAACCAACCGATCTTACCTCCGATTATTGATACCACTCCGGTAGATAAAGCGGTGACACCGCCGGCTGCGGAGAGGGCGGTGCTGGTGTATCTTCCCTTTGAATCTTTATCTGCGGTGAGTGAGTTGTTGTTGCGCTTTAGCCAACCTTTTATCTGCTTTCACCCCGAGGTTAATGCGCCCTATCAGCGTGAAAACCTAACGCTCATGCCCTTAGGCAAAGAAAGCTTTCACACAGCGCTACACCAGTGCCAGGGCGTGATTGCCAATGGGGGATTTGAACTCCCTTCCGAGGCGTTAAGCCTAGGGAAAAAGCTCCTTTTAAAGCCATTGTCTGGTCAGTTTGAACAGTTGAGTAATGTCGCCACACTTTCTCAGCTTGGGCTAGCACATAGTATGGATAGCTTGGATGCGAGTGCGGTACGCGAATGGTTGCAGGCACCGAAGGTGGGCGCGATTGGCTACCCGGATGTTGCTCAAGCATTGGCGGAATGGCTGGTGAAAGGCGAGCTAAGTCAGACACGCAGCCTGTTTCACCATCTATGGGCTCAGGTGGATTACCCAGAAACGGTTGAGGAGTCGATTTTGGACTTTAATCGCTCCTCAATACGTATGGATCCACACCCACTTAGGTTGCAACGCTTGATTCGGTAGCGCGCTGTGCGGTACGTGCGTCGATCAGCCGCTTCCACAAGGTTGAATCACGTTTTTACACTTTCGCTAGAGCATTCACTCAATTTTTCTTGAGTTTGGTCGTGCGCTCGGTACACTCGCTGTCATTATTGAGCGTACATGTGTTCGCCAAAAATGCGAACCAAGAGAGAGACAGTGAACACCCAAAACCATATCGTTACTCGCATCCGCGAGCAGATTCGCGCCCAAGGTGAACGCGAAGCCATTCGTTTTCAGCAACAGTCACAGTGGGCAAGCCTCAGCTGGCGTCAAATGGGCGAGCGAATCGATCAGCTGTCACGCTGTTTGTTAAATGCCGGGTGTGAGATTCAACAAACCATCGCTATCTTTGCGCCGAACAGCGAAAAGTGGGCAATGTTAGATTACGCCGCATTGCAAATTCGCGCCGTACCTGTGCCGATTTACGCCACCAGCACCGCTCAGCAAGCGGCACACATTATCAATGATGCGGACGTGCAATGGGTTTTCGTCGGTGACGAACAACGAGAGATCGCGGTGGCTGCTCTCGAACACTGTCCTAATGTCAAAGGGGTGATTGCCCTAAGCCAAGAGACGACGGCTCCAACGCACCCCAAGGTGTGGGATTGGGCCAGTTGGTTATTGCAAGACGACCGTGGCTACCAAGCCGAATTAGAGGCGCGCATTGACGCACGATGCATGGACGATCTGACCACCTTGATTTATACCTCCGGCACCACGGGCGATCCGAAAGGAGTGATGCTGGATTATGCCAATATCGCGGCGCAGTTGGAGGTGCATGATCAAGTCTTGGCATTAAGACCGGATGACGTGTCCTTGGCCTTTTTGCCGCTTTCCCATGTGTTTGAGCGCGCATGGAGCTATTACGTGCTTCACCGCGGGGCGGTCAATTGCTACCTCTCCAACCCGCTTCAGGTGCGTGAGGCATTGGCCGAGGTCAAACCGACGGTGATGTGTGCAGTGCCGCGTTTTTACGAAAAAATCCATGGTGCTATTCACGACAAACTCAGTCGGGCCACTGGCGTTAAACCGCATTTATTCTGTTGGGCCCTGCGCCAAGGCGAACGTCATGCTGCGCAATTACGCGCTGACCAACCACTGTCGCGGCGTCAGCAATGGCAATTGGCGTTGGCCGACAAGCTGGTGCTCAGTAAGTTACGTGCGCTATTGGGTGGCAAGATGCGCTTGATGCCATGCGGTGGGGCGCGTCTTGACCCTGACATCGGCGCGTTTTTCCATGCAATCGGCATTAACGTCAAGCTCGGTTATGGCATGACCGAAACCACCGCCACGGTTTCTTGCTGGGACGATACCTGCTTTGACCCTCAATCGATTGGCCATCCGATGCCGGGCGCAGAAGTACGGATTGGGGCGGATAATGAAATTCAAGTGCGTGGGCCGATGGTGATGCGGGGTTACTTTAATCAACCCGATGCGACGGCGGCGACCTTTACCGAGGATGGCTTTTTGAAAACCGGCGATGCGGGGTATCTCGATACCAAGGGAAGCGTGTTTATCACCGACCGAATCAAAGAGCTAATGAAAACCTCTGGCGGTAAGTATATCGCGCCTCAACGGGTAGAGGGCGCTTTGGTACGTGATCACTTTATCGACCAGATTGCGGTGGTGGCTGAGGCGCGTCATTTTGTCTCTGCCTTGATTGTACCTTGCTTCGATGCCTTGGAAGAGTGGGCGCGGGCGGCCAATATCGAATATCAAAACCGTAAAGAGCTGCTAAAACACGCTGATGTGGTGGCCTTGTTTGAAAAGCGTTTGCAGAGCTTGCAACATGAATTGGCCAAATTTGAGCAAGTCAAACGCTTTACCTTGTTGCCGCAGGGCTTTTGCATGCACAGTGGCGAACTCACGCCGACTATGAAACTGCGCCGCAAAGTGATCCTTTCACGTTACCAAGATCACATTAATACGATGTATCAGCGTTAGTTTGGTGTACCAAAGCGAGGAAGATTTCTCATGGCTGAGAATCTTCCTTTTTTCCTGCTATTTTTATGCCTTTTCCCCCTCTTTTCTCCTCATGTCTGGATAGCAAATCTGGCAAAGTGGCGATTTTATAGTGGATGTTTCCAATTTCATCCCCCTTGGTCAGCGTAAACCAGCAACATTCACTCAACATTTAGATTAAAAATGTAAATACTGATTAGCTAATAGACAGTTTTGCAAATAAAACGTTACATTGATTGCAGCTTCATTCGAAGCAGGCCAAATGACAATCTAACGCCGCCTTACCGCCAGTATTTGGTTTAGATGTCCGCGTGGTGAGTGACCATCAGTACATCCAAGCGTAAGGGGCAAGATTAGGCTAAAAGTAAGTCCTAACTATGCAGACAGGGAGGCGTAGAGTGGAAATGTTATCCGGTGCCGAGATGATCGTGCGCTCCATGATCGATCAAGGCGTAAAACATATTTTTGGCTATCCAGGCGGGTCGGTGCTGGATATTTACGACGCATTACACGAAAAGAGTGATATTGACCATGTGTTGGTGCGTCATGAACAAGCCGCTGTGCATATGGCCGATGGTTACGCACGGGCCACGGGTGAAGTGGGCGTGGTGCTGGTCACCTCAGGCCCAGGGGCAACCAATGCGATTACCGGTATTGCCACCGCGTACATGGACTCGATCCCCATGGTGGTCTTTTCTGGCCAGGTCATGAGCGGCCTGATTGGCAATGATGCCTTCCAAGAATGTGACATGGTGGGGATTTCCCGCCCGGTGGTCAAACACAGCTTTTTAGTTCAACGCGCCGAAGATATTCCCAACATTGTAAAAAAAGCCTTTTATCTTGCCGCGACGGGACGTCCTGGCCCTGTGGTGGTCGATATTCCCAAAGACATGCTGAACCCGGCACAAAAGCATCCATATCAGTACCCTGACAGTGTGCGCATGCGCTCTTATAATCCGACTACTTCGGGACATAAAGGGCAGATAAAACGTGGCTTAAAAGCACTACTGGCGGCGAAAAAACCAGTATTGTATGTCGGTGGTGGCTCAATCATGGCCGATTGCGGCGAACAAATCCGCCAACTATCAGAAAGCCTTAACATCCCCGTCGTCAGCACCTTGATGGGGCTGGGGGCGTTTCCCGGCACCCATGAACACTCGCTGGGCATGCTGGGCATGCATGGCACCTACGAAGCGAACATGGCGATGCACCAAGCCGATCTAATTTTTGGTATTGGTGTCCGTTTTGACGATCGCACTACCAATAATTTAGAAAAATACTGCCCCGATGCCACCATCATGCACATTGATGTGGACCCTTCCACCATCTCCAAAACCGTCGCCGCGGATATTCCCATCGTTGGCTCGGCGGATGCGGTATTAAATAGCATGGTCAAGCTGCTGGTGGAGCAAGGTGGCAGCAATGACAGCGATGCGATCAGCACCTGGTGGCACAATATTCAGATTTGGCGTGAGCGTCAGTGTTTGCAGTATGTCGCCGATCCTGAGCGAATTAAACCACAGCAGGTGATTGAAACCTTGTACCGCCTCACTCATGGCGAGGCCTATGTGACGTCAGACGTCGGCCAACATCAAATGTTTGCCGCGCTTTATTATCCGTTTGATAAACCACGCCGTTGGATTAACTCCGGCGGCTTGGGCACTATGGGCTTTGGGCTTCCCGCCGCCATGGGGGTGAAGTTTGCGCTACCGGACGCGCAGGTGGTGTGTGTCACCGGTGATGGCAGTATTCAAATGAATATTCAGGAGCTGTCGACAGCGTTGCAATACGACATTCCGGTAGTGATCGTCAACCTTAACAACCGTTTCCTCGGGATGGTGAAACAATGGCAGGATATGATTTATCAAGGTCGCCACTCGCACTCTTATATGGACTCGGTGCCGGACTTTGCGGCGATCACTGAGGCCTATGGTCATGTGGGGATGCGCATTAATCATCCGTCTGAGCTGGAAGCCGGCCTAGAAAAGGCACTGGCAATGAAAGATCGCTTAGTTTTTGTCGATATTAATGTCGATGAAACTGAGCACGTGTATCCGATGCAGGTACGCGGTGGGGCGATGAATGAAATGTGGTTGAGCAAAACGGAGAGAACCTAATGCGCAGTATTGTATCGGTTTTAATGGAAAACGAGCCGGGAGCTTTATCGCGGGTAGTGGGATTATTCTCTCAGCGTGGCTACAACATTGAGTCGCTCACGGTGTCACCGACGGATGACGCGACCTTATCGCGCTTGAATATCACCACCTCGGTGGTGAGCGACGCGGACCGCGAGCAAATCGAAAAGCACCTGCACAAGCTGATTGATGTGCTGAAAGTGAGCAATGTCACCGAGAGCGATCACATTGAGCGTGAACTGGCGTTGGTGAAAGTGAAAGCCAGCGGCTTTGCCCGCGCGGAGGTAAAACGCACCGCCGATATTTTCCGCGGGCAGATTGTCGATGTCACGAACTCGCTTTACACCGTGCAGTTGACGGGTGACAGTGACAAGTTAGATGCCTTTATTCGCGCGGTGGGTGAAATTACCGAGATCATTGAAGTCGCACGCAGTGGTGTGGTGGGCATTGCACGCGGCGAGCGAGCGCTGCGCCAGTAATCAAAGCCACTCATTGTGGTAGAAAAATGGCACGCCAAGGCGTGCCATTTTTTGTCGGTTAAGCGGGATTAATCAAATACACCAAGGCTTCATAGGGGGCCAGTTGCATTTCTGGCATTAAGGGCTTGGCTTCTGGGTAATTATGGCTGACCAAGTCTGCGGTCGGGGCAGGGGCGAGAGGCAAGGTCGCCGTGACCGGTTCGCCATAAAAATTACACACCACCACCAGTTGGCTATCGCCATTGTCGCGACGATAGGCGAGCAGTTGTGGGTGATCAGGCAACAAGTCCTGATAATCGCCTTCACGGATCACGGGTAAGGTTTTACGCAGGGAAATCAGCTTTTTGTAGTGATAGAACACCGAGTCTTTATCCGCCAGTGCGGTGTCGACATTGACGTCAGCATAGTTAGGCGCAGGCTTTAGCCAGGGGGTGCCTTGAGTAAAACCGGCGTTTGCTGAGCTGTCCCATTGCATGGGGGTACGCGAATTGTCGCGTGAGCGTGCAGCCAGAATGGCTAACACTTCCCCTTCAGGCATGCCTTGGTCGCACAGTAGACGGTGCATGTTGCGGCTTTCGACGTCTTGATAGTCATCAATACGCTGATAGCCAGGGTTGGTCATGCCAATTTCTTCCCCTTGATACACGTAAGGCGTGCCTTGCTGCATATGAATCGCGGTGGCGAGCATTTTGGCGGAGGCAACGCGATGGTGGCGATCATCACCAAAGCGGCTGACCACACGCGGTTGGTCGTGGTTACACCAAAACAGTGCGCCCCAACCTTGATTGTGCAGGCCGTGCTGCCAAGTGCGGAAAAGCTGTTTTAGGGCCAAGAAGTCAAACGGTGCCAGTCGCCACTTTTCACCACCGGGATAATCGACTTTTAAGTGGTGGAAGTTAAACACCATGGAGAGCTCTTTGCCATCTGGCGCGGAGTATTGCTGACAATGCTCCAAGGTGGTCGAAGACATCTCGCCTACAGTGACGCTGCCGTAACGCTGGAAAATGTCGCGGCTAATTTCTTGCAAGTAGTCGTGAACGCGGGGACCGTCGGTATAAAAGCGGCGACCATCGCCTTGATGATCATCAGGGAACGACTGATCTTTGGAGATCAAATTGATCACATCGAGGCGAAAGCCATCCACGCCTTTTTCGGCCCAAAACGCCATCACCTCTTTGACGGCCTCCCGCACCGCTGGATTTTCCCAGTTAAGATCGGCTTGTTCGGTGGCAAATAAGTGGAGGTAATACTGGCCGGTTGGTTCATGCCATTGCCACGCGCTACCGCCAAATTTTGATTGCCAGTTGTTTGGAACGCCGCCGTTAACCGGATCTTTCCAGATGTAATAATCGCGATAGGGGCTGTCCTTGCTGGCAAGCGCTGATTGAAACCAAGGATGCTCGGTTGAGGTGTGATTAATCACAATATCCATGATGATGCGGATATCTCGTTTATGCGCTTCGGCCAGCAGGGTATCGAAGTCGTCCATGGTGCCTAGGCTAGGATCAATCGCGTAATAATCGGCAATGTCGTAGCCGTTATCGACTTGTGGCGATACATAAATGGGGGTTAGCCACAACGCGTCGATGCCCAAGGTCGAAAAGTAGTCCAGCTTTTCGATAATGCCTGGCAGATCACCTGTCCCTGTTTGTGTGGTATCACGGAAGCTCTTTGGATAAATCTGATAAATGGTGGCCGTTTTCCACCAGGGATGTGCGTGCATAATGTCTCTCTTAACGCTAAAAAAAGCGGGGAGCGTTCCCTCCCCGCAGACGGAATGGGAATTAGGCGACCGCCAATTTGCCTTTGCTGGCCTGGCGGCGGTACATAAAGGCGGTGAGTGCGATTGGCACTAAGATGGCGATTAACATCGCGACCACGTAAACACCCCAGAATTGTGGCTGAATAGATAAGATGCCTGGTAGACCCCCGACACCAATACCGTTGGCCATCACACCGGAAAGACCACACACAATCGCCGCTAGCGCCGAGCCAACCATGGCGCAGAGCATCGGGAATTTGTAGCGCAGGTTAATCCCGTACATGGCCGGCTCTGTCACGCCAAGGTAGGCGGAAATCGCCGCGGGCACCGAAATTTCGCGCTCGTTTTCTTTCTTGCTGACCCAAATAATACCGACTACCGCCGAGGCTTGAGCAATGTTGGACAGGGCAATCAGCGGCCAAATAGGTGTGCCGCCCATTTCCTGCATTAGCTGCAAGTCCACCGCGTTGGTGGTGTGGTGAACCCCGGTGATCACCAAAGGTGCATAGAGGAAGCCAAACAGCGCTGCCCCGATAAAGGCGAAATCACCGGTCATCGCCGTGCGAGCTAAGAAGGCGACGCCGTTGCCGATTTCACGCCCAAATGGACCAATCAGGGTATGCGCCAAGATCACGGAAGTCAGCAGCGCAACAAACGGCACCACCACAAGATAGAGGTAATCTGGAATAATCCGTTTTAACTGGGTTTCGATAAATGCCAGCGCCATACCGGCAAACATCGCTGGGATCACCTGTGCTTGATAGCCGACTTTTTCAATTGAGAACCAGCCAAAGTCCCACACTTCAGGCATTTCTTTACCGATAAGGTACGCGTTCATCAATTGGGGGGATACCAGGGTAATACCCAGAACAATACCCAAAATGGGGGTGCCGCCCATTTTTCTCACCGTCGCCCAACACACACCGACAGGGAGGAAGTGGAAGATAGCTTCACCAAGCAGCCACAAAAAGCCGTGAGCAGTGGCCCAAAACTCGCTGATCTCGGTCAGAGTTTTGCCATCGAACATGCGGATATCGCCGATCACATTACGGAAGCCGAGGATCAGACCACCGGTGATAATCGCGGGCAAAAGGGGCACAAAGATTTCCGCGAGGTGTGAGATAGCACGCTCAGTTAGGCTCATATTTTGGCGCGCGGCTTGTTTGGCCTCATCTTTTGACTGGCCTTCCACGCCGGTTTGCGCTTCCAATAGGGCATACACTTGATCAACATTGGTGCCGATCACGACTTGAAATTGGCCGGCACTGGTAAAGCAGCCTTTGACCATGGGGATCGCTTCAATCGCGGCCACGTCCGCTTTTTCTGGATCATTTAGTACGAAACGTAAACGCGTGAGGCAGTGGCTAACGGTTGCGATGTTGTCTTTGCCGCCAATATGAGTGACCAATTGGTCGATGGCTTTTTTATCTATCTGGCTCATAAGCAATCCTGTATTGCTGTAGGGTATTCATTGGTAACGTTCCCACTAATTATGGATCCTACTATCGAATTTATCAGTGGAATCGTTCCCATTATTTGAAAACCATCACAGAGAAATCTGTAACTGCCTGATTATTGGTGTGAGCCGCCGCTTAGGGAGTGACTAGGTGGCAAGGTTGTGTCCAGTGGCTAACCACGGGAGAGTCGTCATCCAGCTGCTTGAGCAGCAAGTCAGCCGCATGTTGCCCTGCTTGATGGTAACCTAGCTCCACACTCACGGCGCGCGGGAACATGAAACGAAGCATGTCATGGTTACCGATGCCACCAATGGCGATATCTTCACGATTTAGGGTTTGTAGCCGTTTGGCAACCCCTAGCGCCAGGGTGTCTGACGCACAAACAATCGCATCAGTATGTGAGTTCATGAGGGCATCGGTGGCGTCATAGGCGGCATGTAAGCTCATCTCACAGCGGTGTAGTCGTGGTGAGATCTGGTGGAGTTGGCAAAAATGCTGGTAGGCATCAGAGCGGGCGAGACCTGTGGTTTCATCTCGCTCATCAATCCCTAAGAAAGCAATATGTCGACACCCTTGATGATAAAAGTGATCCATCACTTGTGCGACCGCGCCTTGGTTGTCGTAGCTGACGCTAATGTATTGATCACTATCAACGGCCAGAACGACACAGTTGGGAGCGAAAGGCGCGAGCGCGTTGAGATCACAGCCAGAAAAACCAAAAAAGATAATCCCATCAACATTACGGCGTTTTAGCACATCCAGATGCGCTTGGGCTTTTTGTTGTGAGAACTGACTTTCCATAATGGCGGCGTCATAGCCTTTGGCATACAAGGTATTGAGCAGGCCCGTCAACGCGGTGTTTTCAGAATTAGAGCTGAGCTTTGCCACAATCACACCCACGACGCCACTGCGTTGTGCGCGCATCGCACGTGCAGATTTGGAGGGCATAAAGCCGTGTTGGTCAATCACGGCTTGTATTTTCTCGCGCGTACTGTCTTTGACCCGTGGATCATCGTTTAACACACGAGATACGGTCGATTTTCCCACCCCGGCTAAGCGGGCGATATCCAAAATCGTCAATGCTTTTGTCATCTTGTTCTCTGTCGTCACACTAAATCAGCAGCTTAGTCGCCGCCTGTTGGAGTGTGATGATAACAGGCGTGATTGGCGCTTGCGATTTATTGATTAATTTGTAAACTAACGCCTGATTTTTGAACAGACATCCCGCTTTAGACTGAAATGATGATGAGTCACCCTTTACTACAAACAATCAATAAGTGCTTAGTACGTCTCACCACCTTGACGTTGGCAGTGATGGCCGTCGAGTTTAGTGCCATCTATTTGGTACCGTTAGCGGTCTTGATAAAAACCCACTTCAAAGAAATTGTCCACTGGTAAAGGTGCTGAGCCTTTCTCCGATCGCAGTATTAAGCTCCAGCCAGTAGTGTTGATAAGCGTGACTATGAGCCTGCGGTCGCGCAGAGACTAGCCCGCGCAATACTGGCATTAAGCGCTGCCAACTGGATGCGAATTCAAAGCCGATATCGGGATGCGTGAGGTAGCGTAAATGCTGGGCGACAAGCGGCTGTATCGCGTCTGCAAGATACGGATTGATGCCGGCAAAGAGCGTGTAATGAAGCTGCTGATGCCAATGCGCCAAGGCAGCGAGGTCACGATAATCCTTGGCAGGCAGATGCTGTAGGCTGTGCAGTAAGCCCAGTAGGGTCAATGAGGTCGGCTCATCCAACCGAGGCGGCAGCCTATCCATGAAAGCGCCAACCATCGCCTGTATGCCAGCCGCGAGAGGTTGCCAGTCTGGCTGACTTAAGGGCATTAACTGGTATCCAAGGTGGGGTTGGTAGCTGATGCGTCCGGCCATGGCGAGTAAATGCAAGCCATCACGCGCCGTTGCTGTGGTTAAATCAAGCTGCTCGCACAAGTTGGCGACGGTGAGTGAATAATGGCCATGCGCATTCGGTGTCACTGTGAGCTGGCGGGTTAATATAGCTCCCCAAATATGTGCCATGGCTTCTTGTGCTTTGGTTGGTTTCATTGCGCTTCCTGCTGTCCCTTTTTTATCATGCCACTAAACGGGGGATAAAAAAACGCCCCGACAGTGTCGAGGCGCAGGTGTTGCTTATCGGTGCTTAAATTACAGCACGTGCACAGAGGCCGTGTTAGTCGTACCAGATGGCACGAGCGCACCTGACACCATGACGACGATATCGCCTTTGTTCGCTAAGCCTGACTCTAGCGCGATGGTTTTACCACGACGGTAGAACTCATCGGTGCTATCGATGCTTTCGATCATCACTGGTGTCACCCCTTTAGTCAGACACAGATGAGCGGCTGTTTTCGGGTTCGTGGTGACCGCGACAATGTTGGCGGTTGGGAAGTATTTACGCACTGAGCGCGCTGACTTACCCGCTTCAGTCGCCACCACAATTAACGGGGCACTGAGTTTTTGAGAGGTATCAACCGCGCCTTTACAGACCGCTTCGGTGATACGCAGACGATCGCTATCAAGGCGAGAGCCGAGGGCTGGAGACATTTGACGGTCTGTGCGCTCACAGATTTGTGCCATGATGCTCACCGCTTCTAATGGATATTTCCCTTTTGCCGATTCACCTGACAGCATCACTGCATCCGTGCCATCCATGATGGCATTGGCCACGTCACCGGCTTCTGCGCGGGTTGGGCGTGGGTTTTTGATCATTGAATCCAGCATTTGTGTTGCTGTGATAACCATCTTGCGTGCACGGTTACACTTTTCGATCATCATCTTCTGGGCGAAGATCACTTCTTCAACGGGGATCTCTACCCCTAGGTCACCACGAGCAACCATGATGCCGTCAGACGCTTCCAAGATAGCGTCAAAGTTGTCGACACCTTCTTGGTTCTCAATTTTAGAGATGATCTTGATGTCGCTACCGCCGTTTTGCGCCAATAGCTCGCGGATTTCTTCTACGTCTTCTTTCTTACGAATAAATGAGGCAGCAACAAAGTCAACGCCTTGCTCGCAACCAAACTTCAGGTCTGATTTATCTTTTTCAGCCAGCGCTGGCAGGCTGACAGAAACGCCTGGCAGGTTAACGCCTTTGTTTTCACCCAGCTCACCGTTGTTGAGTACTTTACAAACCACTTCTTTTTCAGTCGTTTCTAGTACTTCCATCTCAAGCAGGCCATCATCAACCAGTACTGTATCACCCGCTTTTAAATCTTGCGGCAGACCGGCATAGGTCACGGCAACGCGCTCTTTATTGCCCACAACAGAGGTATCTGTGGTGAAGGTAAAGGTTTGACCGGCTTTTAGTAGCACATCATCGCCACCTTCCAGTTTTACCGTACGGATCTCAGGACCTTTGGTATCCAACAAGATAGCGGCTTGTTTGCCAGTTTGCTTCATCACATTACGCAAGTTGGCGATACGCGTACCATGCTCTTGGTAATCGCCGTGTGAGAAGTTAAGGCGCATGACGTTCATGCCAGCTTCAACAAGCTGAGTAAGCATCTCTTCAGATTCGGTTTTTGGGCCAATCGTACATACGATTTTGGTCTTTTTCATCGACACATTTCTCCGGTCAAAAATTGAAACATAAGCCTGATGCTTTCTCACAACACACCAAAAGTGTAATTTTACCACGCACTTTTACGACTTAAGTGGCTGTGAAAGCGAATTTTTTGCATTTTTCAATGACGTTACCGCAGCCAGGATGGCTGTGGTGACGTCACTGTTTATCGAATGTGAGTATAGATTGTCTGCCGTAATCTGTGTTGATCACGGGCAATAAAGGCTTCATTGACAATAAAGCACTCAATAGTGCACCTGTCTCATCAGTCTTCCCTCCCTTTGGGGCGTGTAAATTTACCACAGCTGATGATTTAAATCATTACAACCTGGTGACAGCGCACCAGCGAATCAAGATATTTTTATCATGATTACGCTATCTGTTGATGTTGCTATCTTTACCATACGACGTATTCCGTTTTGCTGCTTTTATCAGCCATTAGTGGCCATTTGCACGCTTTATGATGTGATCTAGCTTCCAATTTGAACTGGATCATGCTTTTTTATTAAGTCTTTTGCGTTCCCTTAGAATTTATCTACCATCAAGACTCTTTGAATGGACTGCCTAATAATGTTTGCGCGCACTTTTCGACTTTTGACAGGGATGCTGCTTCTAGCCTGCACGTATATGAGTACGTTTGCATGGGCTGACGACGCCTATCTGTCAGAAGAAAAAGACATTTTAGTTATTGCGCACTCATCTGAATGGAAACCCTACAGCTACATACCTGGCAACGGGCAACCCAAAGGGTTATTGATTGACTTTTGGCAGGCCTACGCGAAATACAATCACACGTCGATTCAGTTTATGTTGGCCGACTGGTCGGATTCTCTGGCCTATATGAAAGAAGGCGGTGATCGCATTCATGCGGGGCTACTCAAGTCCGCCGAACGTGAAGCCTATTTAGACTATGTGGCCCCCATTTTTAATACTAATGGCTCACTCTATGTAGAAAATCAGTCGGGGCAAGTCAGTAAGGATCCTTTAGCCGCAGGCAAAGTGGTGGGCGTGGTTGATGGCAGTTACGAATCTTGGTTTTTAGCCGAGCACTATCCTGATGTGGAGCAAAAACGCTTTCGGCGGAATGAAACGCTATTTAGTGCCGCGCTCGATGGCGAAATCAGTGCGCTTGTTGCCGATACCCAAACGGCAAACTTTTACTTTTTGACCCAAGGTAACCCGCTTGCGTTTGTCGCAGAGCAAATCCTTTACACACGCCCGATTTATGCGGCCGTGCCCAAAGGCAATCAAGCGCTACTAAAAGAGGTACGCGAAGGCATAGATAATATCCCTGCGGCAGAGCTGTTACGCATCAAGCAAAAGTGGATCAATACCGAGCGCGTTGAGGCTTACCCAGCTTGGCTTATTCCTAGCATTGTACTGGTGATGCTGTTAGGCGCGGTGACCTATATCTTTATTCTTAAACGTATGGTGTATAAACGCACGGTCGCATTGCGCCGAGCCAATGCCCGTTTGCTAGAGTTCGCCAATACCGATCCTTTGACACAGCTGTTAAATCGCCGTGGACTTGAAACCTATTTTACCCGTTTAAAACCTAAGCTGAGCCGTCAACAGGAAATGGGGTTGATTTTGATTGATCTTGACCATTTCAAGCAGGTCAACGATACCTACGGGCATATGCAAGGCGATAAAGTGCTAGTACACCTGGCAAGTTACCTGAAGCGGTTTGTTAAAAAAGGGGCAGCGGCGCGTTTAGGCGGAGAAGAGTTTTGCATCTTATGCCCGACCCAAGATTTAGATGCTTTAATTGAAATGGCCAATCACATTCGCTGTGATATTGCGGAGACGGTGTTTGAATTTGGCGGCGCGGATATTCGTGTCACCGTGAGTATCGGCGCGATTGTTTCTAGCGATGTGGTGGAGGAGATAAAGCAACTAGAGTTAGATGCGTTGATCCATGCCGCTGATCTTCTCATGTATCGCGCGAAAGACAGTGGACGTAACCAAGTGATGCTCGCTTCTTCGCAATCCGTCAATACCCCCATCGCCGAAATATAATACCGTTTGCTGTCGGGTAAAAGCTGTCTTGCTAACCCCCTCGTCTTTTAATTTCCTATTGCTCTCCAGCCTGTCTAACCTGTTTCACTGTATAATAAAACTTATTAAACAACACCTTAGCGACTGTGTGGTCCTACACCCTTTGGGGGCGTTGTGATGGCAAACTCTCTGTTTCGCTTCTGTGCTGTTTTCTTTTCTTGCAGCGATGCCTTCATTAAATATACTGTATATATATACAGGTATATTGATGATGAAAACACTCGACCAATTAGCCCAACAACACGGCCTATGGCGCGCCAGTCAGCGGCCGTTAATGGCGGAATTACCCGATAAACAAGCGACCGGTTACACTGCCTTTGATCAGCGCCTCGGCGGCCTCCCGTCTCCAGGGGTGACGGATATCATCAGTGATTTTGGCGTTGGTGAGCTGCGGCTAGTATTGCCTGCGCTGTATCGCGCTACCGGTAAAGAGATCGCCTGGATCCGTCCTCCGGTCGGCATTAATGCGGCAATGTTGCATCAGCAAGGTTATCCAACAGAAAACACCTTGCTAGTGTATCCCGACAGCGATCAACATGCGCTGTGGGCAGCCGAGCAAGCGGCGCGCAGTGGTGCGTGTCAGGCGGTAGCGCTATGGCCATCTTCGCTCACGGTGGGGCAAGTGAAGCGTCTAAAACTGGCGGCCGAACATGGCCAATGTGCGGTGGTACTGTTGCGCCGCCAGCAGACGTACTCATTGACCTTGCCGGTTGATTTAAGCGTGGCGCTGGCGCCCTCTGCATGTGGCGTGACGGTCACGGTGCGTTATTGTCGCGGCCGATGGCCGCCGGCCCCGTTTACCCTCGATTGGCGCGAGCAATGGCCCTCGTTGGTGACCTGGCCGAGCAATGCTGAGAATTTGCTTGCCTTTCCCTCACGGCAACAGCGGGAGCAAGCGTGATGTCATTGTGGCTGTATCTGCATTGCCCAAGCTTGCTGTTAGATAGTCTTTATGCGCCGTCATCGGCGCAAGCGGTGGGGCTGGTTAGCGAGCAAGAAGGCCGTTTAGTGCAGCTCTCTGTGGCGGCGAACACGCACGGCCTGAATGTCGGTATGGGATTAGGGGCCGCAGCGCTTATGTGTCATCAGCTCGCGGTCTATCCTTATTGCGCGGTGAAAGAGCAGTCTGCGCTTGAGCAGCTTGCCGCACAGCTTTATCCGCTGGTCGCGGAAATCAGCCTTAATCCCCCTAACGGTTTATGGCTACACGTGTCACCGATGTTGGCACTATATCAAGGGTTTACCCCGCTATGGCAGACGGTGACTCAAACGCTGGTTGAAAGTGGTATCCGTTATCAGGCTGGGATGGGCCAAACGCCGCGTGCCGCCGAGCTGATGGCGTATGGCCACGCGGGCAAGATCAGCACCGCCCCCGAACATTTGCAGGCAGCGTTGCAGCAATTGCCGTTGGCTGCTGCCCCTTTACCGGAGACGGTGAAAACCCAGTTTACGCGTCTAGGCTTATCTCAGTTAGGTGAGCTTATCGCCTTGCCCACCGCTTCGCTCACGCGACGTTTTCCCCGCTCGGTGGTGGATTATCTTGCCGAAGTGCGTGGCGATAAGCCGACGCCGCTGAATTATTTTCAGCCACCGCTGCAATTTTTTCAGCAACGGGTTTTATTGTTTGAGCTTAGTGAGCAAGCCCATTTATTGCCCATTATCGAGAACCTCGTCTCGGCATTGTGCCGTTTTCTTGAGCAGCGTAGTGCCTGCACGCCTGCGCTGACGTTGGGCTTTAGCTTGCGTGATGGATGTGAAGAAACCCTGCCGGTAATGGCCGCGCATGGCGAGAAAGCTCTCGAGCGCTGGATGGCGTTGGTGCGTTTACGGCTGGCGTCATGGCAAGTGAGCCAGCCGGTGACTGCGGTCAGTGTGGCGGCTTCGCAAATCGATTGTCACCAGCCCGGACAAACCGATCTTTTTAGCGCCCAGCAAGGTGAGCAAAATCGCGATGAGTTGGTCGCGACACTGGCTGCCCGACTAGGGGAGGAGGCGGTTATGCGGTTAGCGTATGTGAATCATCACCGTCCTGAGGCGGCCAGCCAACATGTCCCTCATCACCATCGAGCCACACCGACGGCCTCGGCCCCCACGCGTCCACGCCCAAGCTTACTACTGCCGCAACCCACGCCACTGGTTGGCAAGGTCACCTTACGCGAGGGGCCAGAGCGGATTGTCTCCGGCTGGTGGGAAGGTATGCCTATCCAGCGCGATTACTTTATTGCCCAAAATGCCCAGCAGCAATGGTTGTGGGTGTTTCGCACGCCAGAGCAAACTTGGTTTTTACACGGCTGGTTTAGTTAGGGGTGAAGCGATGAGTACGTATGCCGAGCTGGTATGTTGCAGCAACTTTTCCTTTCTTGAGGGCGCCTCACACCCAGAAGAGCTGGTGGCGCAAGCGGCAACATTGGGCTATCAAGCGCTCGCGATCACCGATGAATGCTCGGTCGCAGGGGTGGTGCGTGCGTATCAAGCTCAGCGTGATTATCCGCAGCTTTCGCTGATCATTGGCAGTCGCTTTCGTCTGCACGCGTTAGATGTTGTTCTACTGTGTCCCACCCAAGCGGCTTATCAAGAGCTGTGTCGGATTATCACCAATGCGCGGCGGCGCAGTCACAAAGGCGATTACCAGCTGAGCGAATGGGATCTGATGTCGGTGCGTCATGGCTTGGTGCTATGGCTCCCCAGTGGCGCGGAGAGCGATCATCATTGGGCGACGTGGCTGTTACGTTATCATGCTGAGCGCTTGTATCTGGCGGTGCGGCGCGATCTAGCGGATAACGACCATCCGTATCTGGCGCACTGTCGCATGCTGGCAAGCCAGTATGAACTTCGCGTGACCGCGTGTGGTGATGTACTGATGCATCATCCTGAGCGACTGGCGTTACATCATACCTTAACCGCGATTCGGCATCGTCAGCCGGTGGCGGCGTTGGGGCGGACGTTATTGCCCAATGCAGAGCGCGCCTTACGCCCGTTACCCAAATTACACGCTTTGTTTCCCCCCGGGTGGCTGGCGGAAAGTGCCAAGATTGCTGCTCAGTGTCAGTTTTCCTTAGCAAGCCTCAAATACAGCTATCCCAAAGAAGTGGTGCCAACCGGTGAGCCTGCGATGGCCTATCTGCGTGAGGCGGTCAAGCAAGGGGCACAGCAACGCTTCCCAAAGGGCGTGCCCCATGACGTGGGAGCTACCATTGAAAAAGAGCTCGCGCTTATCGAGGCAATGGATTACCCGTATTACTTTTTGACCATTTACGATCTGGTGCGCTTTGCCCAATCGCGTGGGATCTTATACCAAGGGCGCGGCTCGGCGGCGAACTCGGTGGTGTGTTATTGCTTAGGGATCACTGCGGTGGATCCGTGCAAAGTCGATGTGCTGTTTGAGCGCTTTATTAGCAAAGAGCGCGACGAGCCGCCGGATATTGATGTCGACTTTGAGCACCAGCGCCGAGAAGAAGTGATCCAGTATTTGTACCAAAAATATGGCCGTGAGCGGACCGCCTTAGCGGCAACCGTGATCCGTTATCGGCTTAAAAGCGCATTGCGCGATGTGGGCAAAGCGTTGGCGATCCCCGCCAGCCAGATTGATTTTTTTATTCAAAACCTCAACCGGCGCGATAAAACCCAGCCTTGGGTACAGCAACTTCAGCAGTTGGGCCTGGATCCTAAAAGCACGAAAAGCCAACAATGGCTGTCGCTTACCCAGACATTGATCGGCTTTCCACGCCATCTTTCTCAGCATGTCGGCGGCTTTGTGATTGCAGATGGACCTTTGTATGAGTTGGTGCCGGTGGAAAATGCGGCGATGGCAGAGCGCACGGTGATCCAGTGGGATAAAGACGATCTGGAAACGCTGCATCTGATGAAAGTCGACGTACTGGCACTGGGTATGCTCACCGCGATTCGCCGCACCTTTGATTTGATTGCCCAAACCGGTGGTCATCGCTTGAGTTTGGCGGCGATCACCCAACAAGGCGACGATCCGGCGGTGTTTGCCCGCATTCAGCACGCCGATACCGTGGGGGTATT
Source organism: Salinivibrio sp. HTSP (assembly GCF_003390965.1). Classification (NCBI taxonomy): domain Bacteria; kingdom Pseudomonadati; phylum Pseudomonadota; class Gammaproteobacteria; order Vibrionales; family Vibrionaceae; genus Salinivibrio; species Salinivibrio sp. HTSP. The sequence goes on along the minus strand of NZ_PXUD01000010.1, from coordinate 34,541 downwards.
TCAAATTGAGTCACGGGCACAAATGAGTATGCTGCCGCGGCTCAAACCGGCTTGTTATTACGATTTGGTGATCCAAATTGCCATTGTCCGCCCCGGTCCGATTCAAGGTGACATGGTGCATCCGTATCTAAAGCGCCGCGACGGGGAAGACGCGGTGAGCTACCCGTCCAAAGCGGTTGAGCAAGTGCTGGCGCGCACGCTTGGGGTGCCCATTTTTCAAGAGCAGGTGATCAAGCTGGCAATGGTGGCGGCCGGTTTTTCTGGTGGCGAAGCGGATCAGCTGCGTCGTGCGATGGCCGCATGGAAGAAAAAGGGTGGACTAGCGCCGTTTCGCGACAAATTGATTACTGGGATGACCGCGCGTGGCTATCGCGCCGACTTTGCCGAGCAGCTTTACCGGCAAATCTGTGGGTTTGGTGATTATGGTTTCCCAGAAAGCCACTCGGCGTCGTTTGCGGTCTTGGCCTATATATCGGCATGGCTGAAGCATTATTATCCCGCCGCGTTTTATACCGCTTTGCTTAATAGCCAGCCGATGGGGTTTTACTCACCATCACAACTGATGCAAGACGCCACGCGCCATCAGGTGTCTGTGTTGCCGGTTTGTGTGCAGCACTCGGGGGCGGATCATTGCTTAGAAAAGGTCGGCGATCAGTGGGGCGTGCGGCTGGGATTGCGATTAGTCAAAGGATTGAGCGTGGCAGCGATAGACCGGTTGCTGGCGCATCGCCCAGAGTCGGGGTTTGCGTCTTTGTCGGCATTGCAAGCAATTAACCTTGACCGCGATGCCTATCAAGCCCTAGCCAGTAGTGGCGCATTGGCGGCGCTGGCTGGCAATCGCTATCAGGCGCGCTGGGCACTGATGGATCAGCAGCGGCAACTGCCGCTACTGGCTGCCAGTGATGATGCCGTCGAGCTGCCTCATTCGCCTTCCCAATGGCAGAACGTGATTGAAGATTATGCGGCCATGGGACTGTCGCTCACCGATCATCCTATTCGTTTGATGGCGCAAGCCGGCACGCTGGGCCGTTTTACTCGTGGTGTTGAGTTATCACAGTGTGCGCCGCAAAGTTGGGTCGCGGTGGCAGGTGTGGTGACGGGCAAGCAATCCCCCGGTACGGCCAGTGGCGTAACCTTTGTCACCTTGGAAGACGATACGGGCAATATCAATGTGGTGGTCTGGGCGGGGACGGCACGGGCGCAATCCCGTGCTTTTATGCAAGCCAAGGTGTTGAAAGTGCACGGCATTGTCGAGCGACAGGGCGAAGTGGTGCATGTGATTGCCGGTAAGTTGATTGACCTGACCCCGACGCTCACTACCTTGTCGGTCGCCGCGCGTGAATTCCGTTAACGCGACGCGCTGACTGCGTCGGGATTGACGGGTGCCGGACACGCAGCCACCGCTTGAATACGTTGGCGATGCAGCTCATCACGAATCGCCGCGCCTTTAAAGCCTGCGTCGACAATGGGTTTAACCTCCACCTGTTGCGCGCAAGCAAAGCGCTCGCGTAAGGCATCGGCTTGTGGATAGTGATAGTTTTCACGTCCCTTGCGGCCACGCACATCGGCCAAACACGCCAAGGCCAATTGCTCAATTCGCTCGGGTTTGCGCCACGCGTCGATTTGATTAAACAGCGCCACCCAATGCTCAGGGCTGAGTTGATCGCATTTATGGATCTTAGAGTGATGTGCACTGACTACCAAGGCTAAATCTCTGCATTGATTGGGGATTTTAAGCCGCTCGCACAGCTCTTTTATCACGGGTAGCCCGCGATCGCCATGGCCGCGATGGCCGGGCAAGATGGAGGAAGGGGTGAGGGCTTTACCGAGATCATGGACTTGTGCAGCAAAGCGAATGCATTTGTCATCGGTCAACGAGGCGGCATAACGGCTGACCATTTCAGTGTGGATGCCGGTATCGATCTCAGGGTGCCAGTTGGCAGGATTCGGCACGCCGTACAGGGCGTCGATTTCAGGAATCACTACCGCAAGTGCACCACAATCGCGCAGCACAGCAAGAAACACATCGGGACGATCACTGCCAAGCGCTTTCTCCCACTCCCGCCAAACTCGCTCTGGGGTGAGGTGGGCAAGTTCGCCGTTGGCGATCATCGTTTTCATCAGCGCGAGGGTATCGTCGGCAAGGGTAAAGCCGAGCGGGGCAAAACGGGCGGCAAATCGTGCCACACGTAGCACGCGCAATGGATCTTCGCTAAAGGCGGGCGAGACATGACGTAACATCCGGTTGTGCAAATCTTGCTGACCGCCATAAGGGTCAATCAAGCTGCCATCTTCATCTTGGGCAATGGCGTTTATAGTGAGATCACGCCGCTGAAGATCGGCTTCCAGAGAAATATCTGGCGAGAAGTCGCAAATAAACCCCGTGTAGCCTTGGCCAGACTTACGCTCGGTACGGGCGAGGGCAAACTCTTCGTGTGTAGTCGGGTGTAAAAAAACTGGGAAGTCTTGGCCGACTTGCTGGTAGCCGGCCGCTTGCATTTGTTTGACGGTGGCACCGACGACCACCCAATCTTTATCTGTGACCGGCAAGCCTAATAGCGCATCACGTACAGCACCGCCGACAAGATAATGTTTCACACCTGACTCCTTAATGACACAGAGAAGAGACAATCACGTTTCCGTGAATGATTGAAGTATACATACAGCCTAGCAGCACGCCTACCGTGTGCTTAAAAGGACGCTATAAGGATCGCAATAAAAAAGGCTGCCAATGCAGCCTTTCATAAACGATTATGCCCAGCCGTCGCGGCGACGTTTTTTGCGTGGGATAAGGTGTGGGAGAATCAGGCCAAACAGTAAGCCTCCGCCAGCCACCATGCCGCCGTAGGTGAACCAACGCATCAGAAGATCATCTTTTTGGGTGTCTATTTTGGCGCGTAAGGCACGGATTTCGCTTTGCGCATCAATCAATTTTTTATTGAGTTCGCTGCTGTGTGCTTCGAGCTTCTCGATCTGCGCGTTACGCTGTTTAAGCGACTCAGCCAAGCCTTTTTGCTGTGCTTTGGCATCATCTTTTGCACTGGCCAAGGCGGATTTAACCTCTTTCAGTTCAGCTTCTAAGGCAGGCACTCGTTCTTTTAAGCCCGGCTGCGTGGTGACGTAGTCACTTTTTACCCAGCCTTTGCGGCCACGGCTATCAACCAGTTGGGTATAGCCCTCATCGCGATTACGTTTTAGCACAGTGACTTTATCACCCGCATCAACACTGCCGATAATGCGATATTGTGTGCCCGGGCCAGCGTGCATATAAGTAAACAAATCATCAGAAATATAGTTTTCTGCCATCGCTCGAGGCGCGGCAACGAGAACGAACAGCAATACGAGAGCAGAATACAGGTGTTTCACGTCTGGGGTCCTTTGCATAATTTCAGTGTGGGACACATCGGCTTTGCTGGGCATAGTGCCATAGGCGTAAAAGAAAGGGGAGCCATGCCCCCCTTTTTTTGACTGTGATTTGACATCATTGGCGCTTGTTACGCAAACAGCGAGGTCATCACTTGGTAAAAGATCACAGCCAACAAGGCTCCCGCGGGTAGAGTGATCAGCCACGAGGCAACAATATTCCGTACCACGCCCAAATTGAGTGCGGCAATACCGCGAGCAAAGCCCACGCCTAAGACGCCGCCGACTAAGGTTTGGGTGGTCGAAATAGGGAGGCCAGTGCCTGAGGCGAGCACAACCGTGCTTGCGGTCGCCAGTTGCGCGGCAAAACCACGACTTGGGGTAAGCTCAGTAATGCCCGAGCCCACGGTCGCCATGACTCTATGTCCCATGGTGGCAAGGCCGAGTACAATCCCCGCGCCACCCATCGGTAAAATCCACCAGGCGATTTGTGCTTTTTCCGCTACGGCACCGAGGTTTTGCACCGTGGCCACAATGGCCGATAGTGGACCAATGGCATTGGCCACATCGTTTGAGCCATGAGCAAAGGCCATGGCACAGGCAGTGACGACCATCAAGAGGCTAAATATCCGCTCAACGCCCTGAAATCCTTGATTTTCATCGCCGCGATACTTTCTAGAAATGTAATAAACACCAAAAAACATCACCAGTGCAGACAAGACAATTGAGGCACTTACCGACTCTAGCGTGCTCAAGTGTAAACCAACATGTTTGAGCCCTTTTTTAATGGTGACCATCGCGATAATAAACGCGGTGAGGAACATATAAAGCGGGACGAAACGTTTGGCATTTAGGACAGGACGGTCGGTATCAAAAATCAGTCGTTGTGCACTTAAGAATATAAAGTAAGCGAACAAGCCAGAGATAAAAGGGGTGATAATCCAACTGCCAACGATACCTTGCACCGTGTGCCAATCGACGGCATCTGCGCCAACCGATAGGCAGGCGAAGCCAATAATGGCACCAATGATGGAATGGGTAGTGGAGACGGGCCAACCCATGAATGAAGCAAGTAATAGCCAAGAGCCTGCCGCCAATAACGCGGACATCATGCCAAAGACGAGTTCTAGTGGTTGGTCAGCATACAAGCTGGTGTCAATCACGCCTTTGCGAATGGTGTTTGTGACCTCGCCACCGGCTAAATACGCGCCGGCGAATTCAAATATCATCGCCACAATAATGGCTTGCTTCACGGTAAGTGCTTTTGAGCCCACGGAGGTGCCCATCGCGTTCGCGACGTCATTGGCACCAATACCAATTGCCATTAAAAAACCAAAAGCCGCGGCGACCATGATCAGTATGGTCCCGTGATTCATCAGGATTTCCATTGTAATACCTTGTTGTTACATCACTCGGTTAGGAACGGGAAAGCATGACCTCTAAGCGCGCACCCACACGTTGCGCCTGGTCAGCAATTTCACCGACCCACTCGAGGATTTTGTACAAGAACATGACGTCAACAGGGTTGTACTCCTGCTCAACGGCCATTAATGCTTGGCGAAGTTGGATTTGCATAGAATCGGTATCGTCTTCAATCACATCCAACTGATGAATCATTTCGGCGACTAAGGTGACTTCGCGCCCTTTAAAGCCCGTTTCAAGCAGCTCTTCAAGCTCGTTGATCACGCGGCGTGCTTGCGCGGCAGCATCTAAGCATCGCTGCACATAGGTGATAAAAGCATCATTCATGGAGGGGGGCATACGCAGCTGACGGCCTATCACACGGCCGGCAATATCCTTGGCTAAATTTGCCAGCTTGTCTTGCTGGGTGAGGAGCTCGAGCATGTCCGTACGATCAACGGGCATAAAGAGGCCTCGAGGTAACTTAAGCCGAATATTGCGTTTCAGGGTATCAGCATCTTTCTCTATCTCAGAGATTTGATGGCGGAGTTGGTTTGCTTTGTCCCAATCTTGTTGCTCGCAAGCATGAAAGAAGGGGACCAGTAGTTCACAACAATCGTTTACACGATTGACGTGACGCTGCAGTGGTTTAATGGGGCTCTTCGCAAAGAGCCCGACAATTGTATTGACTGGCATAGCCGTAATCTACCTGGTTGCCTCGAGCCCAGTGGGCAAAAAAGAGAGGCCAAACGTTCAACGATGGTATATCGGAGCGGCGATGGTAGCGCAGAACATAGGCTAAAGAAATAGCTTTTGTGATCTCTGCCTCAGTGCGCATGATCAAGCCTGGTAGTGATAGCGCTTGCCGACAGGATCAATTGTTCATATCCTTGTCAGGCAATTGGCTATAGGTACCCGTATGGACACTGAGATAGAGCTCAAATTTTTTGTCTCTTCTGACTTTTCTCATCGCATTCGCGATAAAATTGTCAGTATAAAACAGCTACAGCAAAGCCAGCGTGAGCTGGGAAACATCTACTTCGATACGCCAGATTTTACCCTACGTAAACACGATATCGGTTTGCGGGTGCGTCGTTTTGATGGTGTGTACATTCAAACCCTCAAAACGGCAGGTCGGGTCGTGGCGGGGCTGCATCAGCGCCCAGAGTACAATGCCGAGCTTAACGGACCTGAACCTGATCTTTCTTTGATCCCAGTCGATGCATGGCCCGATGATCTGGATGTTGATGCACTCAGCCAAGCTCTCCAGCCGTTGTTTTCCACCGATTTTGTGCGTCAGCAATGGCTGTTAGCAACGGATGACGGTAGCCAAATCGAATTGGCGAGCGATCAAGGCGAGGTCTCTACCGAAGCCGGCGATAAGGACGTGATTTCTGAGGTGGAGCTGGAGCTGATTTCCGGGCAAACCGATGCCTTGTTCTCGCTGGCACGCAGTCTGGCGGATGAAGGCGGCCTGCGCCTCGGTAATTTGAGCAAGGCGGCGCGTGGCTATCGTTTAGCGACAGGCTATCAGGGCGATCCGGTGAAAGCCTTATCCATCGTTAAACTCGGCGCGGATGATAGCCAAGAAAAAGCCCTGATTCGGATCCTCGAACACGCACTGAGCCACTGGCACTATCATGAGCAGATTTATATTGAACGCGAATCACTCGAGGCGTTGCAAGAAATTCGCTATGCCGTCTTGTTGATCCGACAAGCGTTTGTCTTATTCGGCGGTGTGGTGCCGCGCCGAGCAAGCAGTCTACTCCGTCAAGAGCTGCAATGGTTTGAAGGTGAGCTGGCGTGGCTCGATGACGCGCGGACCAATGCCCGGCTGTGTGAAGACAAAGGCCAATATCTGCGTAAATTAAATGCGCGAAAAACCTTGGTGAAAAGCTTGAAGGCTGAACAAGCCCGGTTGCCTGAGCGTGAGGACATTGTCTCGCTGCTACATACATCGCGCTATTGTAACTTACTGCTCGATTTAAGTCGTTGGATCCTCTCGAAAGGTTGGCAACCGTTTTTAGATGATAAAGCGGCGGATAAGCTTGCCCAACCGATTCAACGTTTGGCCGATAAAGCGCTCCCTGAGTCTTGGCATGAATTGCTTGACGTATTTGATGAAACGAAGCCGCTGACGCGGCATGATTACTTTGACCAATACCCGCGCTTGCAACGCAATTTGTTACTTGGCACCTGCTTGGCCTCTTTGTATGACAAAAGTCGACGAAAAGCCTTCCGCTTGCCTTGGCTCGATATGTTGCAAGGCATTGAGGCGCTACGCTTGCTCGAACCGGTACGTGAGCGCGTGGTCGAGATTGACGATGAAGAGGACAAAAAACAGGCAGAGAAATGGTTGGCCCGCAAAGAAGAGTCACTGTTTCATGCCATGACGCAAAGCCGTCAAACAGGATTACGTCTCACCCCGTATTGGCAAGAGTAAGCGAACGAGAGTGATAAAAAGCAACCTGGAGGTTGCTTTTTTTATGCGTGCCTTTATGCGGTTACCTTGCTTGAGTACCCAGTCGCACTGCCTGAGTCGATCCGGTAAAACCGCCTTTGGGATCAATATTTCTGGCGCTTTTTTACGTTATAAACAGGCAAGGCGCATGATGATAATTTGATTAACTTATCATTATGGGCATTGTTTATGGGCAAATTTCACAAATACGGTAAACAAGGATTCAGTGAGGATGAGGTTTGCCGATATAACATCACTCAGTATTAATAACCGCCCGTTTTGCAGTCAGTTGGCTTGATAACGGACATGGAGCTTTCAGGATTATGGCTAAACATACCTTCTATGCGTGGGAAAAACCCGTTACCAATCTGCGCTTGGTTCCAAAACTCGTGATTCTCATGGTCTTTAGTACCATTATTCTGGTCGGTAAGCAGATGTGGGATGCGAACACGTTTCGCCAGTCCGTGATTGATTTTACTCTGAGTCAGACCCAAGAGCTTGCACAATCGAGTGCGGCCATGACCGGCACCCTCATCGATCAGCCGGATGGGGAACGCTTGATGCGAGAGGCGGTAGATACCATGAACGCCGAATTCAGCGAAGGGGCGTATTTATATTTGGTCAATGGCACCACTCGCCAAGTCTGGTCTCACCCTTCAATGCGCCAGTTTGACGCGTTACGCGTGCCGGATGAAAGCACTGGCACCGATGTCGCTGACTTATTTCTCAATCAGTCAGGTGCGTTTAGCTATACCGTTTATGACGGTGGCCGTCATGGCTATGCCGTGCCCGTCGGCGGCAGTGATTGGTGGCTCGTAGCATCACAACCGACGTCTGAGGCGCAGGCGTATTACCAAGATTATATGATTCAGGTCGCGTGGCAAACCGCGCTGATGATTGTCTGTTTCATGGTTATTTTGCTGGGCGGCTCTAATATTATGCTACGGCAAATCAACTATTTGACCGATAGGATTCGTTCGTTGGCGAATCGCGATTTGAGTGAGCCGATTGAAATGAATAGCCAAGACGAGTTCGGTGATTTAGCCCGTGAGCTGGAAAGATCGCGTCAGCAATTGGTGGATGTGATTAACGCGCAGCGCCAAGCGTCGGATGATCTTTCTTCTCTGGCTGAGATTATGACGATCAGCATGTCGGAAACCAAAGAGTCATCGCAAGAGCAGTTCTCTGAGATGGATCAGCTCGCCTCAGCGATGAGTGAGATGAGTGCAACCGTGCAAACCGTCGCTGAGCACACGCGAGAGGCGGCTAAAGCGACGGAAACCTCTAGCCAACAGGCTAACAGTGGCCAAGCGCACGTGAGCAGTACCATCCAAACCATCAATGAGCTGTCCAACGACATCAGCGAGTCATCTCAGGTCGTGGGGCAAGTCGATGCCCAGGTGGAGAAAATCGGTACTGTCGTGGTCACCATTCAAGGAATTTCAGAGCAAACCAACCTTCTGGCACTCAATGCCGCGATAGAAGCCGCACGAGCCGGTGATACGGGGCGTGGTTTTGCGGTGGTGGCTGATGAAGTACGCAAGCTGGCGCAACACACCCAAGAAGCCACGGTGGAAATTCAAGACATGATCACCCAGTTGCAGCAAAGTGCGCAAAAAGCGGTGGGCTTGATGGATCGCAGTGTTTCCGAGGCCAAGACAGGCGTCGAGTCAGTGAGCCAGGCTGGCGGAGAGCTTGAGCAAATCGTCACGCAAATCCAATCGCTCAATGACATGAATTTCCAAATCGCGTCATCGGCAGAACAACAAGCGTCAGTGGCCGGTGAGATGAACCAAAACCTCACCAACGTCAAAGATTTGGTCCAGGCATCGGTGACGGTGACGGGCGAGCTGCATGAAACGGCAGAGATGGTTGAACAAAGTGCGCAATCACTTAAAGATAAAATTGAGGCCTTTAAAGTCTAACCACGTTTGAGGTTTTATTCCGTAATCAACAACGGCTCGCTGCATCGGCGAGCCGTTTTTGTTAATGTCGAGACAGGACGATAGCAAAAGGACTGCCCATGGTACTCTCTGACTCGCTTGCCGCTTGCTTGCATCAGCACTGGACACGATTAAACGAATTTGCCCCGGAGGCCGTGCCGCAGTGGCAAGGCACGGCGCGTGAGCAACTCGAGCAGGCTTTAGCGTGTAGCGAGTTTATCGCCAAGGCATTAACCCAAACCTCTGGACTTCTCGACTGGCTGTATCAGCATCACCAGCAAGCCTCGCGTGAGCAGACATACCAAGCGGAGTTGAGCCAGGCGTTGGACGCGGTAACGGATGAGAGCGAGTTTCACCGTCAACTCCGTCGGCATCGCCAGCGTGAGCTCGTATGGATAGCGTGGCAAGAGATCCACAATCAATGGCCGGTTGAGCAAGGTTTACAGCATCTATCAGCCCTTGCGGAAGCGCAAATCTTATCGGCTTATCAATGGCTCTATCAGCGCGCCTGTCACGACTGGGGGACCCCTATGAGCCCTGAGGGTGAGCCGCAGCCGATGCTGATTTTGGGCATGGGTAAACTCGGTGGCGGCGAGCTTAACTTCTCTTCAGATATCGACCTGATCTTTACCTACCCTGAGGCGGGAGAAACCCAGGGCGCGAGAAAAAGCATCGCCAATGCGCAATTCTTTACTCGGCTTGGACAGCGCTTGATCAAAGCACTTGATCAACCCACGGTGGACGGTTTTTGTTATCGGGTTGATATGCGCCTGCGTCCCTTTGGCGATAGTGGCCCTTTGGTGATGAGCTTTTCCGCACTCGAAGATTACTACCAAGAACAAGGGCGTGATTGGGAGCGCTATGCGATGGTGAAAGCGCGCGTGATGGGTAAAGAGCAGTATGACTGCTATCAAACCTTACGCCAGATGCTACGCCCGTTTGTCTTCCGTCGTTATATCGACTTTAGTGCCATTCAAGCGTTGCGGCGGATGAAACAGTTAATCCAACGAGAGGTACGCCGGCGTGGCTTAACCGACAATATTAAGCTGGGTGCAGGAGGCATTCGGGAGATTGAGTTTATTGCTCAGTCGTTTCAGCTTATTCGTGGCGGCCGAGAGCCCAGTTTGCGCCAGCGCGGCTTACTCGACACCTTAGATGCGATTGCGGAACTGGAATTATTGCCCACCGCTGAGGTAAGCCAATTAAAGGCCGCGTATTGCTATTTGCGCCGGGTAGAAAACCTCCTACAAGCGATTGATGACAACCAAACGCAGACCCTGCCCGATAACGACCTTGATCGTGAGCGGCTTTGTCACGCCATGGGGGTCAATGATTGGACGCGCTTACAGGCCGACATCACCCAGCATATGCAAGCGGTTAATCAGGTATTTTCCGGCTTGATTGGCGAAGATGAGCAAGAAACAGAGACGGATGTCGACACTGAGTATCATGATCTATGGGCGATGGCGCGCGATGTAGAAAACGCCCACTTGATCTTAGCGGGCTTAGATCTACCGGACACCAATATTGCTGAGCAGTTATTGGCGTTTAAACAAGAGCTGGCTAAGCGCACAGTGGGGCCGCGAGGACGTGAGGTGCTCAACCGTCTGATGCCGGTGATGTTAAGCAAGCTACTGACGTTACCGCAACCGCAGCAGGTGTTGCCACATATCACCCACCTATTACTCAATATCTCGACACGGACGACCTACTTAGAGCTGTTGGATGAGCACCCCGGGGCGATCGATCAGCTGTTGCGGCTTTGTACGGCCAGCCCGATGGTAGCAGAGAAGTTAGCACGTTATCCTTTGCTACTGGATGAGCTGCTCGATTTAACCCATTTGTATCAACCTTTAGCGCCCGATGCCTATCGCAGCGAATTACGCGATTATCTTGCCCGTATCCCGGTTGAGGATATGGAGCAACAAATGGAAGCGGTGCGTCAGTTTAAGCAAGTTCAGTTATTAAAAATTGCCGCGGCGGATATCGCGGGTGTGCTGCCCGTGATGCGTGTCAGTGATCATTTGACTTACTTGGCCGAAGCGATTGTGGAGGCGGTGGTTAATCAGGCCTGGCACCAAATGGTGGAAAAATATGGCCAACCGACACACTTAGGCGAGCGAGAGGGGCGTGGTTTTGCGGTGATTGGCTACGGCAAGTTAGGCGGATGGGAGCTGGGTTATAATTCCGATCTCGACGTGGTTTTTCTCCACGATTGCCCCGCGGATGTTGAGACTGACGGACGCAAAGTGATTGATGGTCGGCAGTTTTATCTGCGTCTGGCCCAGCGCATCGTCCATCTTTTCTCTACGCGTACACCTTCTGGGGTACTCTATGAAATAGACACGCGCCTTCGCCCTTCTGGCACCTCTGGAATGCTAGTCAGTACACTGGACGCTTACGCGGATTACCAGCAAAACGAAGCCTGGACATGGGAGCACCAAGCGTTGGTGCGTGCGCGCATGATATATGGTGATCCTCAGCTTGAGTCGGCGTTTACCCAGGTGCGCCATCATATTCTCGCTGCGCCGCGAGACACACAGACATTACGAGAGCAAGTCAGTGGCATGCGAGAAAAAATGCGTCAGTATAAAGCGACAGGACAAAAAGAGACCTTCTCCATCAAACAAGACGCCGGTGGGATCACTGATATCGAGTTCTTAGCCCAGTACCTGGTACTCGGCAACAGTGCCACACAACCTGCGTTAACCCGTTACAGCGATAATGCGCGCATTTTTGAGCAAGCCGGAGACCTGGAGGTGATGCCACTGGCGCAGGCGGCGGGGTTAAAGTCGGCCTATACGCGGATGCGCAATGCGCTTCATCGCAGCCATTTGGCGGGTGAGAGTGGCAAGGTGGAGGCTGATGCCTTTATCGATGAGCGCGAAGCCGTGCAACAAGCTTGGCAACAGTGGTTTGATGGGTAAGTGAAGTAGCGCGCCTTGCCTCAACCATCAGGCCGCGATTGGCGGCCTGTATGGGACTATATTCCCTCATATAAGGAATGTTCACCCTCTGGGCGAGTTTTAAAACGGCGATGCAACCACATGTATTGCTCAGGGGCTTGTAAGATTAATTGCTCAACCGCGCGATTGGTCACAGCGGCAGCCGCATCGGCGTCGTTGGGAAAATCTTGCAGCGGAGAATGAATGGTTATCCGGTACTGGCCACCGCGTCGATCTCTCACAATCGAAAACGGGACCACAGTGGCGTGACCGGCATGCGCGAGCAAGTGTGTCCCTGTGGTCGTACACGCTTTATTAACGGCGAATAATGGCGCAAAGGTTGAGCGGCGTCGTCCATAGTCATGATCCGGTGCATACCACATCCTATCGCCTTGTTTGAGGTGATGAATCATGGTTTTAACGTCTTTTCGGTCGATAGCGCCATTGTGTCGCGTCCGGCCACGGTACTGGAACCAATCATAAACAGGATTATTGTTAGGGCGGTACACACCCACGCCCGGCGTGACCTCTCCTAAGGCACGCGCGCCGAGTTCTAAATTCATCGAGTGGACAGCGATTAAGAGCACACCTTGCGCCTGACTTTCTAAGTGTTTTAGTTGGTCTAGGCCTTCATAGACCATATGTTTTTTGATGCGCCAAGAAGGCCAAAACCATGCCATACAGGTTTCAAAAAGGGCCAAGCCGGAGTTGGCGAAGTTCTCTTTCACCATCGCTTGACGCGAGGCTGGACTCATTTCAGGGAAACACAACGCCAGATTACGCTCGGCAATTTTAACGCGGCGTTTCATTAGTGTATGCATCAAGTGGCCCAAGCTGCGGCCCATATAAAATTGGACGCGATAAGGCAGCCAGCTAGCCATATACATTAACCCGACGCCGAGCCAGGTATGAAGATAGCGAGGGTGAAGAAATCCAAGGCGAAAAGTGGGGGCTGAAAAATCGCTCATAGCGTTAATGACTCATGAAAACCAAACCAGAAAGAGCCGTAAGGCCCGCGCCATTGTAGAGTAAATTCTTGGCGCTGTCCTGCGCGAGTGTGCGCAGTGAGTGTTGAGATTGTGCGCAGCACACGACTGAGAGCGCCCCATTTAGCCTATGGCTATGCTACTATCGCTCGGTAACGACAGTATTCGGAGATCCAGATGAAACTCAGCCTTCCTGACTACAGCCAAGCCAATGTTCTGGTCGTCGGCGATGTAATGCTCGATCGCTATTGGTATGGACCGACTGGACGCATTTCCCCAGAAGCGCCTGTCCCCGTAGTGAAAATCAACCAAACGGAAGAACGCCCTGGTGGCGCGGCAAACGTGGCGATGAATATCGCAGCCTTGGGTGGACAGACTCAGCTGATTGGTCTGACGGGCAAGGATGAACAGGCTGACGCGCTCACGCAAACCCTCGACTCGTTAAATGTTAACTGTGATTTTGTGGCGCTGGACTCGCATCCCACCATTACTAAGCTTCGAGTCATGAGCCGTAACCAGCAGTTGATTCGTCTGGATTTTGAAGAGGGATTTGCGGGGGTGGATGTGGCACCCATGCTGGCCAAAGTCGAAGCGGCACTGCCCAAGACGCAGGCGATGATCTTATCGGACTATGCCAAGGGCGCGCTGGCCGAGGTACAAACATTGATTCAGGCCGCCAAACAAGCGGGTGTCACCACCTTAGTGGATCCTAAAGGCACGGACTTTGAACGCTACCGTGGCGCCAGTCTGCTGACGCCAAACCTAACTGAATTTGAAGCCGTAGCAGGCACAGTGACGGACGATCAAAGCTTGGAAGAAAAAGGCCTGGCGCTGATTAAGCAGTACGAGCTTGGTGCCTTGTTGGTCACCCGTAGTGAACATGGGATGACATTGCTGCGCCCGGATGCCGCGCCGCTGAACTTGCCGACACTTGCTAAAGAAGTGTACGACGTCACAGGGGCTGGCGATACCGTGATATCGGTACTGGCAGCATCTTTGGCCGCGGGCAAACCGATAGAGCAAGCCTGTGCACTGGCTAATGCCGCTGCCGGTGTGGTGGTGGGCAAGTTGGGTACTTCAACCCTCTCCACTATCGAGCTAACCGAAGCGGTACACGGATCGCACGAGTCTGGTTTTGGCGTCACCACCGAAGCGCAGCTGATTGATGCGGTGCATGTCGCTCAAGGGCGAGGTGAGAAAGTGGTGATGACCAATGGCTGCTTTGATATTTTGCATGCAGGCCATGTCGCGTACCTTAATGAGGCCGCCAAACTGGGCGATCGCTTGATTGTGGCGGTGAACACCGACGCATCGGTACAGGCTTTGAAAGGGCCTGGCCGCCCGGTTAATCCAACCGATCGACGGATGGCAGTGCTAGCAGGGCTGGGCGCGGTCGATTGGGTGGTCCCTTTTGGTGAAGAAACCCCCGCGCGCCTGATTGGCGAAGTCTTGCCCGATATGCTGGTTAAAGGCGGTGATTATCAGGTTAACGAGATTGCCGGTGCCGAGGCGGTGCTCGCCAACGGGGGAGAGGTCAAGGTGCTTAACTTTGAAGATGGCTGCTCCACCACAGAAATCATTGAGTCAATTCGGCGTGGTCAATAGCGCCTCTTGCCCTATCAATTGAAAACAATAAAAAAGGTGCCCGTCGGCACCTTTTTGCGTTCTCGAGCCTTAAGCGTGAATCACTCTTGTTTCACCAGCCCTTGGTTAATGTCGAGCAAGTCTTGCTCAGACAAGGTGCCCATCGCTTGGTGTAAGCGTAAACGGCTTAGGATATAGTCATAGCGCGCATTGGAAAGGTTACGGTTGGCATCGTAAAGGCGACGCGTGGCATCCAAAACATCGACAATGGTACGTGTACCCACTTCAAAGCCGGCTTCTGTCGCTTCTAACGCAGAGCGCGCAGAAACCACGGTTTGCTCATAGGCACGCAGGGCACCAATTGAGGCATTGATGTCGTTATAGAAGGCGCGCACATCTTTTACCGTGCTGCGGTATTTGGCTTCCAGACTTTGTGACGCGGCCACATACTCATGCTGCGCCTTTTCCACATTGGCCGAGGTGCTGCCGCCAGTGAACAGTGGCAAGCTAAAATCGAGGCTGGCAGTGCCTTGGTTGGAATCACTAGAAAAAGCATCGTTGTGCTGATTATCCCTATCCGTCATCCCGTATTGTGCGCTGAAGGTCAGCGTGGGCAGGTGGCCGGTTTTGGCCAGCTTAATCTGCTCTTTGGCGGTATCACGGGCAATGCGGTTGGCGAGCAACTCGAGGTTTTTCTCTTCGGCGATTTTGACCAACGCGGCCGGTTGCTGCTGCGGGTTACTGGCACTAAAGCGGTCAGTGTCCAGTACGCGCAAGTCTCTCGGGGCTTGGCCGGTGATCTCTCGCAAGCCTTCATAGCTGTTGGTGAGCGCATTTTCGGCCAAGATTTCATCGGCGAGCACAGCGTCATACTGCGCTTGAGCGTCGTGCACGTCGGTAATCGCCGAAAGGCCCACTTCAAAACGTTGCTTGGTTTGCTCAAGCTGACGGCCCACGGCCGCTTTTTCTGCCTGAATAAACTCAAGCTTGTCCATGGCGCGGAGCACGTCAAAATAGGCTTGTGCCACGCGTAGCATTAATCCTTGCTGCTGGGCAGCATAGGTCGCATCTAGCTGGCGCGCCTGCATTTCGCTGATATCCAGGTTGATCCAGCTATCACGTTTGAAAAGCTGTTGGCTTAAGCTGATATCGGCACTGGTGACATCGTTATCACTTTTGTTATCCGTATCATTACGGGTAATGGCGTATCCCGCATTTAATGCGATTTGTGGTAGCAAGGTGCCACGGGTCGCATCGACGGCAGAAAACGCTGCGTCGCGCTCGGCGGCCGCTTGATTAAGAGTGGGATCGCTTTGCTTCGCTTGTTGATAAATTTGGGCGAGATCATCGGCAAGGGCTGCACTGCTTACGCTGCCGAGTGCCAAGCTTAACGCCAAAGGGAGCAATTTTTTCATAGATGGAATCCCTGAATCTGTGCGATTGGATAAATAAACGTCCACTAGCTTACCGCAATTATGCTTGCGTGAAACTGACAATTTGTTAGGACATTGAGTGTAAACTATCCAATTTGCAAATGGGACTGAAAAATAGTTGTAACTTTTATCAAAAAAGTTAAGTTTGTGGGGTGCGAGAAAGACGCGCGTTGCCGATCGGCACAGGCCAGCGGGTCTAGGCGTGACTCAGCACTTCAGTTCGTCAGCTCGTGTCAGCGAGGATAAGGAGCCCGCATGTCAGACTATCCGCCCGGACAATTCGATCGCGACGATATTGTGATCGAGGATATTTCGCCGCTTTATCAAGGTTTCTTTTCCATTCAGCGCTATCAGTTTCGCCATCGTTTGTTTGAAGGCGGCTGGAGTGGCTCTGTGGTGCGGGAGTTGTTTGAACGTGGCCACGCGGTGGCTGTTTTGCCGTATGATCCCGTACGTGATGAAGTGGTGATGCTTGAGCAAATCCGTGTGGGGGCGATGGCAGCAGGCGCGACACCATGGCAACTGGAAATTGTGGCTGGGATGATAGACAAAGACCAATCCCCCGAGCAGGTTGCCCACCGTGAAGCGCGAGAAGAAGCGGGGCTATTACTGCATCAAATGGAGCGTGTTACCCGTTATTTATCCAGCTCTGGTGGCTGCTCTGAACAGTTGGATGTGTTTGTCGCGATTGTTGATGCCTCGGAAGCTGAAGGCGTACACGGCCTCGACAGTGAAAACGAAGACATTTTGGTGCATCGATTGTCTCGCCAGCACGCCTATCAAAAAGTGGTTGATGGCGAGATTGAAAACGCCGCCTCAATCATTGCGTTGCAATGGTTGGAACTCAATGTCAGTCGGTTACGTCAAAGCTATAATGAACAAAACAGTAAATAGACAGTAGGTGCGTGTGAAAACAGAATATCGCGTCGACTTGCCAGCGATGATGCGCTTGTATGAAACCAACTATGCCAAACTTGTCCGTTTGATGCCCAAGCGTGACGAGGTGGGACAGGTGTGTCGATACGATATCCAAGGGCAGGAATATGCCTTGGTCGTGCGTGAGTCAACCCGCTATACCACCTTACTGGATATTGCGCAGTTGAGCCCAGGCGCCGCACCCGATTACTTACGTGCTAACCTGACAGTGCGCTTGTATCACGATGCACGGGTCGCGGAAGTGTGTACCACGCAGCAGATTTCACGCTTAAAACCACGTTATGATTACCCGAATCCGCGTATGCATCAGCGCGACGAAAAACATCAGGTTAATGCATTTTTATCGGATTGGCTTGGCCACTGCTTACGTCGTGGCGTGGTGGCGTCTGATCCTATGTATAAATCATCGTTAAACTAAACCAGCAAAGGTATTTTCAACGTTGCAGTCTTGCCAGATAGATAACGCCGACGGCGATTGTATTCGTCTTTTGCAAATCACCGACACACACCTGTTTGCGAGTGAGCAGGGTAGCTTGCTGGGTATTAATACGCTTCGCAGCTACCATGCGGTGCTGGATGCCATCAGTGCCACTGACCCGACTTTTGACGCTATTATTGCCACGGGGGATCTGTCCCAAGATCACTCTGCCTTATCGTATCGTCGTTTTGTCGACGGTATCGCCCGGTGGTCACAGCCTTGCTTTTGGCTTCCGGGAAATCATGATTATCAGCCAGAAATGAGCGCGGTATTACAGTCAAATACCCTTCGCTCTTGCTCGCAAGTCCTGTTGGGAGAGCACTGGCAAATGGTGCTGCTCGACAGTCAGGTGGCCGGAGTGCCGCACGGTGAGTTATCACAAGCGCAACTGAACCTTTTGGATACACACTTAAGCGCGCACCCTGAACGTCATGCGTTGGTGTTGCTGCACCACCATCCGCTGGATGCAGGAAGCACCTGGTTAGATCAGCACAAACTGGCTAATCGAGAGGCATTCTGGCAAGTGATGGCGCGTCACCCTCAAGCGAAAATTGTGGTGTGTGGGCATATTCATCAGGCATTGGATGTGGGTTATCAAGGCACTCGTGTGATGGCGGCGCCCTCCACCTGTATCCAGTTTATGCCGGACTCACACGACTTTGCGCTCGACAACCAGAACCCAGGTTGGCGCTGGCTTGAGCTGTATGACGACGGACGCGTAGACACGCAAGTGGTGCGTATAACCGGTCAGCATTTTCGGCCAGACTTCGATTCCAGCGGATATTAATCATGCCATCAGCGTTGCTTTATCTTCATGGCTTTAACAGCTCGCCGCAATCGTTAAAGGCGAGACAGATGCAAGCCTATTGCGCCCAACATCGTAGTGATATTGAGGTGTTGGTGCCACAACTGCCCAGTCACCCTGAGCCCACCGTGCAGTTGCTGACAGAACTGATCACGCGCTTTAGCGAAACCCATCGACTGGGTTTGGTGGGAAGTTCGTTGGGGGGCTTTTTGGCTACCTGGCTGAGTGAGCGTTATCAACTACCCGCTGTACTGGTTAACCCCGCGGTTCGCCCTTACGATCTCTTGCAAGATTATGTTGGGGAACAAGTTAATCCTTACACCCAAGAACGCTACACCCTCGAGGCCGCCGATATCCACGCCCTGCGTGAGATTGATGTGCCTGTCTTATCTCATCCTGAGCGATTTTGGTTATTGCAACAGGAAGGTGATGAGGTGCTGGACTATCGCCAAGCAGTGGAAAAATTCAGTGCCAGTCAACAAACGGTTGAGCCGGGAGGCGACCATAGCTTTGTGGGCTTTGAACGTTACTGTGGGGATATCCTCCAGTTTCTTGGTATCTAGCGCACTATCACGCCAGAGGCATTGAAACAGAGGCATTGAAACAGAGGCACGCAGACGCAGGCTCGTGCTATCTTAGCCTTTACTTCCCAGCAGACGGATAGCAGCTCACAGAAACTTGTGGCAATCTGGCACCGCGCTTGACAAGCGGATCCCCCTTGCTGACCATGTCATCACATTTATTAAGCCAATCGATTATGACAGAACAAAATTATAACGCAGGATCGATAGAAGTCCTCAATGGGCTCGAGCCCGTGCGCCGACGCCCCGGTATGTATACAGATACCAGTCGCCCTAACCACCTTGGGCAGGAAGTCATCGACAATAGTGTTGATGAAGCGTTAGCCGGCCATGCCAGCAAGATTGATGTGATTCTCCATGCCGACCAATCACTGGAAGTGATTGATGATGGTCGTGGTATGCCGGTTGATATTCACCCCGAAGAGGGCGTCTCTGGGGTTGAGCTGATTCTATGCAAACTGCATGCGGGCGGTAAGTTCTCCAACAAAAGCTACCAATTTAGCGGTGGTTTACACGGGGTGGGGATCTCCGTAGTCAATGCGCTGTCTCATCGGGTAGAGATTACCGTTAAGCGCGATGGTCAAGTCTACGACATTGCCTTTGAAAACGGCGACAAAGTACAAGATTTAACCGTGACCGGTACCTGTGGTCGTCGCAACCGTGGCACGCGCGTTCACTTTTGGCCAGATGGCCAATTTTTTGATTCTGACAAGTTTTCACTGGCCCGTCTTAAAACCATCTTAAAAGCCAAGGCGGTGCTGTGCCCGGGATTGACGGTAAACCTCAATGATAAAAACACCGACGAGACCACGTCCTGGTGTTACCAAGATGGATTGAAAGACTACCTGGCTGACAGTGTTAAAGGTTATGAAGTCCTGCCAGAAACACCTTTTATCGGCGAATTCAGTGGTCAGACCGAAGCGGCGGATTGGGCCGTCATTTGGCTACCTGAAGGGGGCGAGCTAACCACAGAAAGCTATGTCAACCTGATCCCAACGGCACAAGGTGGCACGCATGTGAATGGCTTGCGCCAAGGGATGCTGGAAGCGATGCGCGAATTCTGTGAGTTCCGTAACCTCCTCCCTCGCGGCGTTAAGCTGACCGCCGACGATATCTGGGAGCGTTGTGCCTACGTGCTCTCGGTTAAAATTCAAGACCCTCAGTTTGCGGGGCAAACCAAAGAGCGCTTGTCCTCTCGTCAATGTGCGGCGTTTGTGTCTGGGGTGGTCAAAGATGCCTTTAGTTTGTGGCTCAATGAGCGTCCCCACCTTGCTGAGCGTTTGGCGGAAGTGTGTATTGCCAGTGCCCATCGTCGTATGCGTGCCGCGAAAAAGGTGGTGCGTAAGAAGGTGGCATCAGGCCCCGCGCTACCCGGAAAGCTCACAGATTGTGCGATGCAAGACTCGAGTCGCACCGAGCTATTTTTGGTCGAGGGGGACTCGGCAGGTGGGTCAGCTAAGCAGGCTCGGGATCGCGAATTTCAAGCGGTGATGCCGCTTCGAGGCAAGATCCTCAATACGTGGGAAGTCTCCGCCGATCAAGTGCTGGCCTCCCAAGAAGTACACGATATTTCAGTGGCGTTGGGCATTGATCCTGACTCCGGGGACTTGGGCAATCTTCGTTACGATAAAATCTGCATCCTCGCCGATGCGGACTCCGATGGCCTACATATTGCGACCTTGCTATGTGCACTCTTTGTGCAGCACTTTAGATCCTTGGTTCAGGCTGGCCATGTGTACGTGGCGATGCCGCCGCTTTACCGCATTGATTGTGGCAAAGAGGTTTTTTATGCCTTGGATGAAGATGAAAAAGCAGGGATCCTTGAGCGTTTGAGCAATAAACGCGGCAAAATCAATGTGCAACGCTTTAAAGGCTTGGGGGAAATGAACCCATTACAGCTGCGTGAAACCACTATGGATCCCAATACCCGTCGCCTGGTTCAGCTCACCATTGATGATGATGAGCAGACGCAGCAACTGATGGACATGCTGCTGGGTAAAAAACGGGCAGAGGACCGCCGTCATTGGTTGCAGCAAAAAGGCGATATGGCCGAGCTTATCGATATCTAAATTACTATAACGGGATCTAATTCGCATGACAGAGGTGACTTATGATGGGGTAGAGCAGCTTGCTCTGCGCCAGTTCACTGAGGACGCATACCTCAATTACTCGATGTACGTCATCATGGATCGCGCACTGCCGTTTATCGGCGATGGTTTAAAGCCAGTGCAGCGCCGGATCATTTACGCGATGTCAGAGCTGGGGCTATCGGCCACGGCAAAATATAAAAAATCGGCGCGTACTGTCGGGGATGTATTGGGTAAATACCATCCTCATGGCGATTCGGCGTGTTACGAGGCCATGGTATTGATGGCCCAGCCGTTTTCCTATCGTTATCCGCTGGTGGACGGTCAGGGTAACTGGGGGGCGCCTGACGATCCTAAATCGTTTGCGGCGATGCGTTACACGGAATCACGCTTATCACGCTTCTCTGAAGTGTTGCTGCAAGAACTCGGGCAAGGGACGGTTGAATGGGGGCCAAATTTTGATGGCACCATGAAAGAGCCTAAAACCTTGCCGGCACGCTTACCGCATATTCTCCTTAATGGGATCACCGGGATTGCGGTCGGGATGGCGACAGATATTCCGCCACATAATGCGCGTGAACTTGCCAATGCCTTGGCCGCAATGATCGATAAGCCGAGCCTGGACTTAGACGGTGTACTGGAGCATGTGCAGGGGCCTGACTACCCCACCGAAGCGGAAGTGATCACGCCGAAGTCAGATTTGAAAAAGCTCTATGCGAGCGGCCGTGGCTCTATCAAAATGCGCGCGCTGTGGCATAAAGAAAGCAATGAAATCGTGATCACTGCGCTGCCTCATCAAGTGTCGGGCGCTAAGCTGCTAGAGCAAATCGCCAATCAAATGCGGGCGAAAAAGCTGCCGATGGTGGACGATCTCCGTGATGAGTCGGATCATGAAAACCCTACCCGGATTGTGATTGTGCCGCGCTCTAACCGTGTCGATTGTGATCAACTGATGGATCACTTGTTCGCCTCGACCGATCTAGAGAAGAACTACCGCGTTAACCTCAATATGATTGGCCTGGATGGACGCCCGCAAGTTAAAGGCTTACAGGGCATCTTATCTGAGTGGTTAACGTTCCGCCGCCAGACGGTGAGACGTCGCCTTGAACATCGGCTGGAAAAAGTCCTCGCTCGCCTGCATATTCTAGAGGGCTTACTCGCCGCTTACCTGAACATTGATGAGGTGATTGAAATCATCCGCAGTGAGGATGAGCCAAAAGCCGAGCTGATTGCACGTTTTGGTTTGAGCGAGAAACAGGCAGAGGCGATCCTTGAGATCAAATTACGCCAGTTAGCCAAGCTTGAGGAAATCAAGATCCGTGGTGAGCAAGATGAATTGAGCAAAGAGCGCGATAAGCTCGAGAAACTGCTTGGCTCCGATCGTCGCTTGAATACCTTAATCAAAAAAGAAATCCTCGCGGATGCGGAAAAATACGGGGACGACCGCCGTTCCCCGCTGGTTGAGCGAGCAGAGGCCAAAGCGTTAACCGAGCGTGACTTGGTCCCCAGCGAACCCATCACTGTGGTGCTCTCAGATAAAGGGTGGATCCGCCACGCCAAAGGGCATGATGTGGATGCCTCTGGCCTTAACTACAAAGCAGGCGATAAGTTCCTCGACGCAGCACCGGGCAAAAGTAATCAACCCGCGGTTTTCCTGGGTTCTGATGGTCGCAGTTATGCCATAGAGTCGCACACCTTGCCATCAGCACGCAGCCAAGGTGAGCCGATTACCGGGCGAATTAATATCACCCCAGGCTCGTCGATTCGTCATGTACTAATGGCCGATGAGGGACAGTTCACCTTAGTGGCCTCGGATGCCGGTTATGGGTTTGTCTGTAAGCAAGCGGATATGTTATCCAAAAACCGCAGCGGTAAGGCCTTACTGACCGTGCCTGATCAGGCTGAAGTGATGCCGCCACGCCAGGTTGTGGATTTGGAAAGCGATTTGATTGTCGCGATTTCCAATGAAGGCCGCATGCTAGTGTTCCCGGTCCATGAGCTTCCGCAACTGAGTAAAGGGAAAGGGAATAAGATCATTAATATTCCTGGCGCACGTGCCAAATCACGTGAAGAAGTGTTAAGCCAACTGTATGTGGTGCCGGCCAATGCCGGGGTGACCTTGCATGCTGGGAAACGCAAACTGACCTTAAAACCGGATGATCTCACGCCTTATCGTGGCGAGCGAGGTCGACGAGGTAGTATGCTGCCGCGTGGTCTTCAGCGTGTTGATCACATCGAGATCCTGCCCGAACGCTAAGTCGCTACCGCCCCTGAATCCAGGGGCGGAGCGGGTGCATTTTTGCGCTGAATCGGTATACTGACTCGCCTTTCACGCCTGCTCTTTGGAGAGAGAAATGATTTTTGTCGTGCGACTGCTGGCTTTATTGATTGTCGCTGTTTTACTGTTTGTTTTTGGTGGGTTGTATTGCTTGTTAAGCCCTCGCAATCCTCGTAATTGCTACCATATCAGTAAGTGGTTTGGACGCCTCTCTGTTTTGTTTGGGATTCGCCTTGAACTGCGCTTCGCGGAAGGGGCCCCGCGTGAGCCTGGCGCTAGCGTGTGTATTGCCAACCACCAAAGTAATTGGGATATGGTGACCTTATCGAATGCGTTGATGCCTGGCGCGGTCACCGTGGGTAAGAAAAGCCTGTTATGGATCCCCATTTTTGGCCAGCTGTATTGGCTCACGGGCAACGTGTTGATTGATCGCGCCAATCGCAGTAAAGCTATGGGCACCATTGCACAGGTGACAGAGAAAATCCGAGCCAAACAATTGAGCGTATGGTTATTTCCTGAAGGGACACGCTCACGTGGACGTGGTTTGTTACCTTTCAAAACCGGCGCATTTCATGCTGCTATTGGCGCGAACGTCCCCTTGATTCCAATCGTATGTAGCTCGACACATCACCTAAAAGCGAACCGTTGGAACAACGGCCATGTGATTGTTGAAGTGATGGCGCCGATTTCGTCAACGGGCTACGATAAAGACAATGTCCGTGACCTCGCTAAGCATTGCCATCAGGTGATGAAAAACAAGCTCGAACAGCTTGATGCAGAAGTGGCGGAGCGCAACCAAGGCGTTCGCTAATTGAGGATAGGTTTATGACTTCAACCCAGCGCCACCATGTGGTTTTGGTCTCACCGAGCGGTGAACCTCAAGGGATCGCTGAAAAGTTGGAGGCCCATCAGCAAGGATGGCTGCACCTGGCCTTCTCAGTGATGTTGTTTCGTTGCAACGAACAGGGTGAGCGTGAGTACTTGCTGCAGCGTCGCGCGTTGGACAAGTATCACAGTGGCGGGCTGTGGACCAATACGTGCTGCTCGCACCCCAAACAAGATGAGCCGGTTGCAGCGGCGGCGAAACGGCGTTTATACGAAGAGCTAGGCATTGCGCGCCCGCTTGATTTTACCCTGGGCCCGTGTTTTGAATACCGTGCCGAGTTGGATAACGGGTTGATAGAGCATGAATGGGACCAAGTCATCGCCTGTGAAGTCAGCCATGTCGACATGATCCCTAACCCAGATGAAGTAGCAGACTGCCGCTGGTGGTCTGAAGGGGAAGTCAAGCAGGCGATGGTGGATGCTCCCGAGCGCTTCACCGCTTGGTTTGCTGACGTTTTATCACGTATCGATGTGATGGCGCGCTGTTGATAAGCGTGCGCTATGCAACCACGAGATAAAAAAGCGGCGCCTGGAGGCGCCGGTTTTGCATTAGCTTTTGGTTGAAGTAGCTTTTCGCTGAAATAGCTTTTCGTTGCCGTCGCTTACCAATTAGGCTTGGCGCACCGCAATCGCTTCAATTTCGATATCAACATCCTTGGGCAAGCGTGCGACTTCAACGCATGAACGAGCAGGATAGCTTTCCACACCGTGCTCATCGAAGAACGCACCATACACTTTGTTGACATCGGCAAAGTCTTCCATATTTTTGACAAACACAGTGAGCTTAACAATATCATTCACTTTAAGCCCAGCAGCTTCAACCACTGCTTTAACGTTGTCGAGAGACTGACGTGTTTGTGCGGTGATTTCAGGCGAGATCTGGCCAGTCACTGGGTTGACGGGAATTTGACCTGAGGTCAGCACCATGTTGCCAAGGTCAACGCCTTGCGAATACGGACCAATAGCTTCTGGTGCCTGCTCGGTTTGCAGTACTTGGGTCATTGTTAGTTCCTTTGTTATAAAAAGCGACACCTATAGTCTGCAACGGTTAGCTTGCCACGTAAAGCCGTTTACTCAGGGGCGAGGCGGTCTCGAACCACTTGTTCGCAGGCAGCAAGCTCATTGAGCTGGCGGGGGGCCACCAGGACAGTATCGTTCCCGCCAACCGTTCCTAAGATCAAAGGATGTCGGTGCAAGTCGAGTAAGCGAGCGATCAACTGTGCGCCGCCTGGATGCGTTTTCACGACCACCATGGCTTGGCTACAGGTGATGTCATCGATTTGCGAGCCGACAGAAGATACCGCGTAGACAGGCTCCATCTCTCCACTGAGCGCGTAAACCTTTTGCCCATGTGCATTGGGCACTTTGGCGACGCCGAGCTTGGATAGTAGGCGTGAAACGGTCGACTGGCTGACATCAAGATAGCCAAGTTGAACCAATTGCTGGCGCACGGCGTCTTGGGTGGTAAAGCTTTGCGTTTGCAGCAGGTGTCGACACGCAGAGAGGATATCGTCCTCCGGTGTGGCGGTTTCTACCGATAGAATTGCATCATTAACCACGGGCAACCCCTTATAATAAACGGCATTTCACGTCGATATCAGTGTATAAAGCTGATAATGCGTGATTCAATCGCATATGCTATCAGTTGCTTTTAAAGGAAACTTTGATGGGTGTCACTGGGTGGTATCAATATTGAGAAATAGGGCGCCGAGCGGCGCCCAGAGTCAGATGGCGTTAATCGCCAAGGGTGGCAACCATCACCGCTTTGATGGTGTGGAGGCGGTTTTCTGCTTCGTCAAACACAATCGAGCAGTCTGACTCAAACACATCTTCGGTGACTTCTAGGCCTTTTAACCCATACTTTTCTTCGATTTCTGCCCCTACTGTGGTCTCGTTATTATGGAAGGCAGGGAGACAGTGCATGAATTTCACGTGCGGGTTCCCCGTGGCTTTCACCACATCCTTATTAACTTGATAGGGTTTCATCATCGCGACGCGCTCGTCCCACGCTTCTTTAGACTCTCCCATCGACACCCAGACATCGGTGTACAAGAAGTCACAATCTTTCACGCCTTCTTGTACGTCTTCGGTGAGCGTAATGCGTGCGCCGGTTTGCTCTGCGATTTCGCGGCATTGTGCGACGAGATCTTCTTCCGGCCAGAATGCTTTCGGAGCCACTAAGCGAATATCCATTCCCATTTTCGCGGCACCGACCATCAGGGAGTTTCCCATGTTGTTGCGGGCATCGCCGAGGTATGCAAAGCGCATTTCGTGTAACTGCTTGCCGCGGCCATGTTCGAGCATGGTCATTAAGTCAGCCAAAATTTGGGTGGGGTGGAACTCAGTGGTTAACCCATTCCACACTGGCACGCCGGCAAATTCACCCAGCTCTTCGACAATATCCTGGCCAAAGCCACGGTACTCAATGCCGTCATACATCCGCCCCAATACGCGAGCGGTGTCCTTCATCGACTCTTTATGGCCAATTTGTGAGCCTGTTGGGCCGATGTAGCTCACTTGGCCGCCTTGATCAAACACAGCGGTTTCAAAGGCACAACGGGTGCGTGTTGACGACTTTTCAAAGATCAGAGCAATGTTCTTACCTTTCAGACGCGGTGTTTCATAACCGTTGTATTTGGCTTTTTTGAGTTCAATCGCCATGTCGATAAAGTGTTGGATCTCACGAGGTGTGAAGTCCAGCAGTTTTAAGAAGTTACGGTTGCGTAGGTTAAAAGCCATAATGGGCAATCCTCTTTGTTATGGGTCTCAGGCTTGTGCAGGCGCAGGTTGGCCGTGAGAAATATTGTTGTTATTGACTGAATGTGGACGAATACGTGTGCCGGCTTGGCCTGCCAAAATCGCAAGGCCATCTTCGAGGGCACCAATCCCTACTAGCTTGCCGCCTTGGCGAATAAACTCGCAGGAGGCATCGATTTTTGGCCCCATAGAGCCGGCATCGAAGGTATATTGGCTGAGAGCGTCGGGCGTTGTGTCGGCGAGTGCGCGTTGATTGGGCTCACCATAATTTAGGTAAACCGCGTCGGCATCGGTCAAAATAAGCAGCGCATCGGCATTGATTTGACGGGCGAGAAACGCAGCAGACATATCTTTATCTATGACCGCTTCAATACCTTTGAGTTGCCCCTCCTCTTGAATGACTGGGATACCGCCACCGCCGGTACAAATCACTAAATGCCCCTGTTTGATCAAACTGGCAATGGCATCATCCTCAATAATGCCAGTGGGTTGCGGGCTAGGTACCACCCGACGGAAATATTGGCCGTCCGGTTTAATATCCCAGCCATACTTTTCGGCCAATTGGGCGGCCTCTTGTTGGTCATATACCGGGCCTATTGGCTTGGTGGGATTCGCAAACGCAGGATCGTTAGGATCGACCGTCATCTGGGTCAGCATGCAAGACACGTGTTGGTCTGGCGCTAAGTTATGTAGCTCTTGCATCAGCATATAGCCAATCATGCCTTGGGTTTCTGAACCTAGCACGTCCAAAGGA
Organism: Salinivibrio sp. HTSP; assembly: GCF_003390965.1. Lineage (NCBI taxonomy): Bacteria > Pseudomonadati > Pseudomonadota > Gammaproteobacteria > Vibrionales > Vibrionaceae > Salinivibrio > Salinivibrio sp. HTSP. Next base: position 6,864 of record NZ_PXUD01000010.1, on the reverse strand, counting down.
TAAGGTGTCACGGATTTGTATTCGAGCCCCTGCAGGGCCAGTAAACCAACTTGAGGGCCATTACCGTGGACGAGCACTACATTGTATTGCTCACCAATTGCCGCGATGGTTTTCGCCGCTTTGGCAATGTTGGCGCGTTGAATGTCGGCTTCTAAAGGCTCGCCTCGACGCAGGAGGGCGTTGCCACCTAATGCAACGACGACAGTGGGTTTATTCATAATCATACTCTCTACAGTCGGTGGGGGCTGAGCCAGGCGCTCAGCCCATGCGAGGATTAAATACCATCACGATGAATCGGGCAGCTCATGCAGCGTGCGCCGCCGCGCCCGCGACCCAGCTCATCACCCGGAATGGATAGAACAGTGATCCCGGCTTTGTCGTATTTTTCGTTGGTATAAGTGTTGCGCTCGTAGCCGACGACCACACCTGGGCGAACGGTCAAGACGTTGTTGGCGTCATTCCACTGTTCACGTTCCGCTTCAAAGCTATCGCCGCCCGTGGTGATCAGGTTCAGTGGGCCGACATCGAGGGCTTTTTCGATGGCGGTGAGGAAGTAGTCTTCTTCGCGCACATTGAGGTGGCCGCTACGGTCACCGGTCAGACTCCAACATTGGATGTCTTTGCGAATCACTTCGGGGTACACCGAGAAGGTGTCTTCACGCATGTGAGTCATCACGGTATCCAGATGCATGCAGGAGCGATGTTTTGGCAGCTCCATGGCAATCACTTGCTTGGCTTGGCCGTGTTTGAACAGGCTGGATGCGAGATTTTCCACCCCTTGTGGCGTAGTGCGTTCAGACATGCCAATCAATACCACGCCTTTCCCTAAGACAGTGACATCGCCGCCTTCAATGGTGGCATTGTCATAATCAATGTTCTCGCCACCGAAGTAGGTAATAAAGTCGCCGTTCGCAAAGCGAGGGTGCCATTTGTAGATGGCACGCAAGTGGTTCGTTTCACGCTTACGTGCGGGCTTGGCCATGGGGTTAATCGACACACCACCATATAACCAGCACGAGGTGTCACGTGTGAATAAGTGGTTAGGCAAGGGGTCAATGATAAAGTCCGATGGGGCATGCATCGCTTGTAACATGGAGGTGGTGGTAATCGGTAGCTCGGAGTACGCTAGCCCCCCTAAGAACATCGATGCGAGCTCCTGGTGGGGGAGATCATTGAGGTAGCAGCGAATATCGTTCGCAAACGAAGGGCCAAAGGTATAGTCCGAGATCTTAAGGTTCATTAACCAAGCTTTGGCTTCGGGGACATCCAGGGTTTCGGCAAGCAGGTTTTGCAGCAATAGCACCTCAACGCCCTGATCGCGTAGGGTTTGAGCGAATTTGTCATGCTCTTCACCCGCACGTTCCACTGACAGAACATCGTCGAAAAGTAAATCATGACAATTTGAGGGGGTCAGGTGGGTTAAAGCACGCTCGGGGCGGTGCAACATCACGGTGCGTAATTGACCAATTTCAGAGCCGACATAGAAGTTGTTCATCTTTCTTTCTCCGTATATCTCTGCTTGGCTTTTTATCGGAAGGGAAATAAAAAGTGCAGGTTTATTATTGGGTACAGATTTATTCTAACGCGGTTAGCCGGTTGAACTTGAAGCTAGATCACATTGAAACCATTGCCTCCGTTTCGGGGTTTTTACCCTGTGTTAATGGTATTTATGGCAGTATTAAAAAATGATTTTTAATACTTAGTCACTTTTACTGAGTGCTTAGTGGTATTATTTTTAAAGTGCTAGGTTTTTAGCGGTGGGTTTATACTTTTTATGCCTTTTGTATTTTGTTCTCTTTTCACCTTATGCGGATCAAATGAATGATTATCTTTAGTGGTTTTTATATTTAACAAATGCCGACCGATTTTTGTTTTTATTTGTGATGACGATCGGTATTAAATCGCTTTGTGTTAATAATGTAATCTCAGTGTGAACGAAGTGGGGAAGGGGGGTGCGGGTAGCAGGGGACGTGATAGATATAAAAAAGCGCACTGCTTGATAGCAGTGCGCGCTACGCTAAGTTGATGACTGATATTATAACATGACGCCAAGGCTAAGCATGGCCATGATCATAATGGTAAGAATGCCAAGCAAGGGGGCGATCCATTTTATCCATTTCGCATAAGGCACGCGGGCAATGGCCAAACCCCCCATGACTACGCCGGAGGTAGGTGTAACGAGATTGACGATCCCCGAAGCCGATTGATAGGCGGTTACCACCAATTCACGCCCGACGTTCGCAAAGTCGGCCAATGGCGCCATAATTGGCATGGTGAGCACTGCCAAGCCAGATGAGGAAGGCACCAAGAATGACAGTAATACTTCCAGCCAATACATCACGTTAATAAAGACGAAAGAAGATAAACCGCTGACTAAGCTCTCGGCACTATTAAGGATGGTGTCGGTAATCATGCCTTTATCCATAATCACCACGATCCCACGGGCAATGCCGATGATCAGCGCTACACCGAGTAGGTCTCTTGCCCCATCAATAAAGCTGGTGGTGATTTCTTCTTCGCTCATGCGTGCAATCAAGCCAATGATGATCGCAGCCCCCAGGAAGACGGCGGAGATCTCTGCCATCCACCACCCGAGCGAGGAGACGCCATAAATCATGACCGCGAATGCACCGGCAAAAATGGTAAGGATGACCTTACGTGTGGCGGTGAAGTCTAAGTTTTGATTATCATCGTGCTCGCCAAGGAAATGTTTTTTATTACTTTCATACTGGTCATAAACAATGGATTGGCTTTGGTCAGCCCGCACTTTACGTGCATAGCGCATGACATAAGCGACGCAGATAAACCAGCCAATGACGAGGATGGCAAGGCGAAGCAGAATACCATCAGTAAAAGGGATCCCAGCTGCATTGGCGGCAATGACGGTCGCAAAGGGATTAATGGTTGAGCCTAACGTACCTATCCCTGCCCCAAGCAGTACCGTTGCCGCTGCCACCACAGGGTCAAAACGCGCGGCCATCATCACTGGCACGAGTAGCGTATAAAAAGGCAATGACTCTTCCGCCATACCATAAATTGTGCCCCCGGCGGCAAATAAGCCCATCAAAATGGGGATCATCCACTCTTCGCGTCCCTCTAGGCGTTTAGTGACGCGTTCAATCCCCGCATCAATGGCACCGGTTTTGGTGACCAGCCCTAAAAAGCCACCAATGATCAGAATGAACAGCGAGACATCAATGGCGGCGGCTTCATACGTTTGGTGGTTATAAAAGCCATCAATGGGGGCCAAAAGGACATCAACGATACCTTGCGGATTACTTTCAACTTGCTGATAAGTACCTGATATTGGCACTTGTTGACCCAGTTCTTCGTTAAGAGTGCGGTCGTATTGCCCGGCGGGCACCACCCAACTTAGGGCGGCGACGACGGCGATAAGAATGAATAGAATGGTATAGGCAGACGGGAACTTTAAGTTCGAGAGCCAGCCTTTTTTTTCGGGAACACTGTGAGTACTCATACTTTCTCCTCATACCTCTTATTAGCATCTATAGTGCGCTACACGTGTTGAGGTAATTCCGTTAATTTCACGTTATTTATTATTCTTATGCCGTGGTACATGGCTTTGTATTCATTGTAAAAGTGGTTCCCTTTTTACTTCTTAGTGATATCTCACAAAAGACGAGGTGGTTAATAAGCAACCAAACAGATGTTTTTAATAAAAATGAATGCAGCACTGTTATTTATGCGTAGCTATCACTTTCTTTTTTTGTGCTGCTTGGATTTTTATGGGTTAAATAACCTTGGGTGCACTTCTTTTACGGTGCTGAAGGTTGATTTAAAGATGAGTTTATGTGCAAGTTGTGATTATTTAGTCAATTAGCTGCTTTGCATGTGGTGAATAAAACTCAAAATATAGCGGATAGATGAATAGGTAAAAATCAACCTATTTATTGTCTTATATCAATTTATAACGGTGAGCCGGTAGGTAGGGCAGGGCACGCAGCAGGTGCCCAATCGAAAGAGGTGATTAGTTTTTTTTGTTCTTAACCGGCTTGGGGAGCACAATCATGTCGCATTCGGCGAAGTGGTCTTGAAAGGCACGGTTATTAATATCAAAGATGACAACCAGATTACCGAGACCAAAGCAGGCAGTGGCCAAACGAATTACCGCTTGGGTAGGGCGGATATTGCTGCCATCGGTGTTCTGTAGCTTGAGTCGCCACGCGCGCATACCCAGCGTCTGTCCGGCCTTGCACCAAAAGTAGCCATAAAAACCACCGATGACACAGGCCAGATACGCGGTATAAAGCGGATTGACAATTGGATGATGGGTTAAGAAGTCACTGATGTCTTGGTAAGGCGCAATCGACATGCCTAGCACCTGTGCCAGTGCGAGTACTGCCATCATTCCCCCTCCCGCGAGCATGAGCAAAGCTGCCACGACGAGGAGATCATAAAGCCAAGCGGCTAAACGCCGAAAAAAGCCTGCGGTTGGGCAAGCGATAGAAGAAGTTTGCATTTGATTGTTCACATCCCAGTCCTCAATTCGCTGCTAGCCTAGCATAGACTGGTTGACAGTGAGTAAGCTTCTACCTCGGTTTTGCGATGTCTTTTGGGGACAAATTCAGCATCAATGTGGCTGAATGACTTGAATTGGTTAAAAATAGTGCGAACGAACGGATTTTTATTTTTATTGCTTGCACTCCAAAGGCCGGTACGTATAATTGCCCCCACTTGCCGAGATGGCGGAATTGGTAGACGCAGCGGATTCAAAATCCGCCGCCTTAACGGGTGTGAGGGTTCAAGTCCCTCTCTCGGCACCAAATCCCAAGAAAGCCCCAGTCGAAAGACTGGGGCTTTTTTCGTTGTGGGTAAAGATTAGCGCTGATCAGGTCACACTCCGCTACATTCCATCCCGTCAATTGTTACTTGCCAAGGTATGATCGCCGTCAGGGCAATAACAGGGAGTAGCAGTGTGCAAATGCGTTATCGAGACATTGCCAGCTGGATAGAAACACAAATTCAGCAGCGTGTTTGGCAAGTCGGTGATCGGATCCCTTCGGTGAGGGAGATGAGTCGGCTTCAACATGTCAGCCCAATGACGGTAATGAGAGCTTATGAGCAATTAGAAGCCGATGGATGGGTTGAGGCGCGCCCGCGCTCTGGCTTTTTTGTCCGCCCTCATTATAACAAGCTCGCGGTAGATGCATTGGCGCGGCCACAAGCGCAATCTCAATGGCTTGACACCCATCAAGATGTGTTTGATGTGATCAGTGCTAGCCATAAAGGCGCGTATTATCCATTTGGCTCCGCTTTTCCTGATCCTCAACTATTTCCTATGCAAGCGCTGGGTCGTGCGATGGCGCGCGTGCTGCGTCAATCCTCTCATCCCGATCACTTTACCATTTTACCGCCGGGCGATAGTGGTTTACGTCGACTGATTGCACAGCGCTATCTTCGTCAGGGAATAAAAGTCAGTATTGATGAAATCATTATTACTAATGGGGCGATAGAGGCATTGAGTCTGTCTTTGGCGGCAGTGACCGAGCCAGGTGATAAAGTGATTATTGAAGCCCCCGCCTTCTACGGAGTGTTACAGACACTCGAACGTTTACAGCTTGAAGCCGTTCCCGTCACGGTTGACCCTGAAACAGGGGTCGATATCCATGCACTGGAACATGCGCTTGCGTCTCACTCGATCAGTGCGTGTTGGTTGATGAGCAACTTCCATAACCCCACCGGTGCATCGATACCTGCTCCACGTAGGCCTGATGTCGTCAACTTATTGGTGACGTATCAAGTACCGTTAATAGAAGATGACGTCTATGGGGAGCTTTTCTTCGCCGAAGCCAGACCGATGCCGCTTAAAGCGTATGATACACAGGGCGGCGTACTGCACTGTGGCTCGTTTTCGAAACAGCTGGCCCCCGGATTCCGTGTTGGTTGGATAGCGGCAGGGTGTTATGCGATGCAAATAGAGAAGCGTCAGTCTGTCTCGAGCTTGGCTGTGGGCGCGCCCAACCAGTTGGCGATTGCCGATTATTTAAAGCAAGGTGGTTATGATTCGCATCTACGGCGATTGCGCGAAACCTTGTTTGCCCGTCAAGCGTTGATTCGAACAGAACTTAAGGCATTACTACCGGCCTCTACACGGATTAGTCAGCCTAAAGGGGGTTACTTTTTATGGGTTGAGCTCGATAAGCGCGTCGATACGCATGTACTTTTTCAAGCTTTGAGGCCATATGGCGTGACTATCGCACCGGGGGCACTGTTTGCCAGTGACGGACGCTTCAATCACTGCTTTCGACTCAATGTGTCGGTTGTGGGTAGGCAAAACACAGGGGCGCTAAATAATCCTCAAAGCTTGGAGGGGCTCAAACAGATTGCGACGTCGCTCTCAGCTTTATCTGTGCAATCAACTGTCACAGCTGAATACTGAACTATCTGTACTAATCCTCAGCGTGTCTCCCTCGATAGACTCAATGCGTGCACAACATTAAGGGGGAAAGGATGAAATCAGAACTCAGTATGATGGTCGTTGCGATAATTTGCGCGGCTTTATTGATCCTTGGCCATGTCATCATCATAGAAACACTTGCCTACTATACTTGGGCACAATGGACAGCTGGAGCGATCCCTTTTGTTCTTTTGCTGATGGCGTGGGGCTCAGTACGCTACTGCCGGGCTAAAGAGCGCGCGGAAGAAAGACGGCAATCACACTCGCACTAACGATTGAGCACACAAGGGCGCGTGAGGACCAGCCACCTTATGCGCTCGCCACCAAGAAAAGCGCCTTTTGGCTACCTTTGCTTGTTTTGTGAGCAAACAGGTAGCGAGGCGCTTTTTTTTTATATTTGGGGGTTGCGGGAAAAACTGAGATCTCTATACTGCGCTTCCTGTTGA